>DASXHY010000487.1:0-3945 GCA_036488095.1 Verrucomicrobiia bacterium
CAAGGAAATTGACGAGGAGACGTTTGAGGCGAATGCGCAGACGATTTTTGACGAAGCCGAAAACCGGTTGCACGTGCAGAAATCGATTTTGAATTGGGCAGCGGCCTAAGGCGGACAAAAAAATCTTGCCGCGAAAGAACACAAAAGAAAAAGCAATTCTTTGAGATCTTTGCGTTCTCTTGCGGCCATTGGCCGGCTACAGCACGTTTTATTTCCCAAACTGCCTTAAATACTTCACCGCTACGGTCAAATCCTTCGGCCAGGGCGCGGTGATTGAAATCATTTCGCCGGTCACCGGATGTTTCAATTCCAACTGCTCGGCGTGCAGGGCCACGCGCGCGAGCAAGGGGCGCTCTTCCTTCCCAGGTTTGAGCCGGTAGTTCGGTTTCAACCGCGAGAGCCACAGCGGTTTTCCGCCGTAGAGTTCATCGCCCACGATCGGCACGCCGGCGTGGCGCAGGTGAATCCGGATTTGATGCGTGCGGCCCGTCAGCGGTTCGCAACGAATCAGGGTCCAACGCGAAAATTTTTCGATTACGGAAAATTTCGTTTTTGATTTTTTGCCGTTCTTCGGGTCCACACGCATGAATCCGAGTTTGACCGGATGCGGCGAAAGTTTCGCGTCCACCTCAAATTCATCTTCAATCGGGCAGCCTTGCACCAACGCCACGTATTTTTTAACCGGCTTTTCCGCGCCGAACAAGTCAGCCAATTGCACCAGCACGGGTTTGTTTTTTGCCAGCAGAATGATGCCGCTCGTTTCAAAATCCAGCCGGTGCGCGTTGGAAAGATAATTCAGCTCGCGCTCGCGCGCCCAGGGTTTGTTCTCGGTGATGCCCGCGTGCAACAATTTCATCAGGTTGGGCCGCTCGGGATCGTAGCGGTCGGGCGAGGTCAGCAGGCCGCTGGGTTTGTCGAGCGCGAGCAGGTCCGCGTCCTCGAACACCACGGGGATTTCCCAAAACTCGCGCGTGGCCGGCGAGGAAAGTTTTATGACTGAGTTCGATTTCATCGAGAAAAACAGTCTGCCTGTTAAATCCCCATTTGGTCAAACGCGAGTTCGGTGTAAGTTACGGGCGATAGCTCGTTTTACGAGGGCCAAACGGGGAGGCTGATGGAAATGAACGCCTCCTCACCCGCTTTCTCCTCCCTTTGGGGAGAGAGGGAAAAGACACACTAGAGCATGGAACGCGATCGAATTCTTATACAGGTCAAGAACCGCCGGGACCGCCATCTGCTGGAGGACTGGCTGGCGCCCTCGTACGAAATCATTTCGGCGCACAGTGACGAGCTTTTGGATGAGCGCTTTGATTTGGCGGTGGTCGATGGCCCTTCGCTCAAACTGTTTCATTCCAAAATCCGCGCGCGGCGCAAGGCGGAGGAGCCGGTGTTGCTGCCTTTTCTGCTGCTCACCTTTTCGCGCGCGAACAGCACGCCCATGCGGCACCTCGGAAAACTGGTGGATGATTTAATCGTGCGGCCGATCGATGAAAACGAGCTTCGCGCCCGCGTCGCGAACCTGTTGCGCCTGCACCGGCTCTCGCTCGAGCTGAAGAGGGAGCACGATCGCGTCTTGAAATTGTCCGTCACGGACGACGTGTCGGGTTTCAACAACACGCGTTACCTGCATCGTTACCTCGACCGTTTCCTGAGCGCTCCAGAGGCGCATGAGTTGGAACTGTCGCTCGTGTTTTTCGATTTGGACAATTTCAAACGCGTGGTGGATACGCACGGGCATTTGCTCGGCAGCAAGGTGTTGAAAGAAGTGGCGCAAGCCGTGCATCACGCGCTGGACGAGGACGACCGGATTGTTCGCTACGGCGGTGATGAATTCGTGGTCGTCTTGCCGCGGCAAGGCAAGGACCAGGCGCTGGTGAAAGTGAAGCGGATGAAACGCGCCCTCACCACGACGCCGTTTCTGCAAAAGGAAAAGATCAAAGTCCACGTCACCGCGTCATTCGGCGTGGCGACATTCCCGCACGATGCCCACGACAAGCGGGAATTGCTGGCGGCGGCGGACGATTGTTTGTTTCGCAGCAAGGCGGACGGGAAAAATCGCATTTCAGTGGCTGGCGCGCCGCGACGAACGACCCCGGAAGAGGGCGCGTGGGTTTTGGCGGAATAAACTTCGTAGCCGACGTAAGTAGGCTCATCCTTTTTCCCCAGAGACTGTCTGAAAAACAGTAGCAGCCGATTTGAGTCGGCTCAAATTTCATCTTGATACTTCTAAATCGGGGAACCGTCAGAGCCGACTCACGTCGGCTGCTACGATGAAAAGGATTTTTCACATACGGTCTCAGAAAAATTGGAGCCTCCTTACATCGGCTGCTACGGGTCAAGAGTTCAGTTCCAACCGATGCTCGACGTTCGCAAAATTTCGGTTAAGTTCCCGCAACCTTTTTGATGAGCAGCGGCGATTTTTCAACCGAATCTGTGAACGAACGCGAACTGGAGAGCAACCGTTCTTATGCGATTTTGCGCAATCGCGATCTGCGGCTGTATCTCATTGGGCGACTTTTCGCGAACATCGGCCAGCAGATGCTCGCGATGGCCGTCGGCTGGGAACTTTTCGAGCGCACGGGCTCGGTCATGAACCTGGGACTCGTCGGCCTCACCCAGGTCGCGCCCATGATTTTCTTCACGCTGCCGGCGGGACACATGGCGGACAACTACGACCGCAAACGCATCATTACCCTGATGACGCTGGCGCTGGCCGCCTCCAGCCTGGGCCTGGCGTTGATTTCCTGGCTCCAGGCCGATGTCTTGTGGATGTATGTCTGCCTGTTTTTCGGCGCCGCCGCGCGCACGTTCATCTCGACCGCCGGCGCTTCCTTTCTGCCGGCGCTGGTGGACAGGAAAGATTTATCGCGGGCGGTCAACTGGAGCGCGACGACGTATCAATTATCTTCAATCATCGGGCCAACAACTGCCGGCTGGATTATTTCGGCGGCGGGACATCGCGCCTTTCCGGTTTATGCCATCAACGCGTGCGCGGCACTCATCTTCTGCGGGATGATGTTTCAAATCCACACTCACCACGTGGTTGCGGTGCGGGAAAAGATGTCGTTCAAGACGCTGTTGACGGGGTTCGATTTCGTTTTCGCGAACAAAGTCATTTTGGGGATCATCACACTGGACATGCTGGCAGTGCTGTTCGGGGGCGCGACGGCGCTGCTGCCGGTTTATGCAAAGCAGATTTTGAACGTCGGCTCGGTCGGCCTCGGCTTCCTGCAATCCGCGCTGCCAATCGGGGCGGTGGTATGCACATTCTTCCTCGCGCATCGTCGGCCGCTGCAAAAAGCCGGGCGCTCGATGCTGCTGGCGGTGATCGCGTTTGGCGTTGCCACGATCGGGTTCGGACTGTCGCGCTGGTTTTGGCTGTCGTTCCTGATGCTCTTCATTTGTGGCGCAGTGGACAACATCAGCGTTGTCGTGCGGCACACACTGGTGCAATTGCTGACGCCGGATGAAAAGCGCGGACGCGTCTCGGCGGTGAACAGCCTCTTCATCGGCACCTCGAATGAAATGGGCGACTTTGAGTCCGGATTCGTGGCGCAGTTGTGCGGCCCGGCCATCGGCAACACCGTGGCGATGGGGACGGTGATTTCAGCCGTGGCGGGAGGGTTTGGAACGATCGCGGTGGTGATTTTAATTGCGCTGATGTTCCCGCAGGTTCGGAAGTACGGGCGGTTGGATGGGTAAGCCGAATCCGTGCGGTAGGAATTCAACGCAAAGGAGCAAAGACGCGAAGTTAAGACGGGAAAAATCCCAAGAGGCCAATCAAAACTATTCAGCAGCTTCGCGTCTTTGCAGTGCTATCTCATGGGATTGATCCTTTCTGAAAAGATTTTTTCACGCGGCAAGTGCCGTGAGTTGTTCGACATCGGCCTGCCGCGCCGCCAGGAGTGCCGTGATAATTTTGCGGCCGCTCTCGGTCAACACGTA
>DASXHY010000469.1:0-9644 GCA_036488095.1 Verrucomicrobiia bacterium
AGTTAGTCCGGCAACTTATGTAGATACTAATGAAAATCGGCGTGGGAAGGCAGTGAACGGTGGGATGATTTCATGCCTCAAAGTGAGCCGCGAGGGCGCGTCTCACTGCGCCCGAGGCGGGCGCGCTCCCCAAAAAACTCAACTGAATCGTTCCAGTTTAGGGGCGATAGGTGAATCCACGATTCAACGCACGGCGGCCTCGAGGATAATCAAATCGCCGT
The DNA here is from genome assembly GCA_036488095.1 of Verrucomicrobiia bacterium. Lineage (GTDB taxonomy): Bacteria > Verrucomicrobiota > Verrucomicrobiia > Limisphaerales > DASXHY01 > DASXHY01. Next base: position 222 of record DASXHY010000469.1, read on the forward strand.
TATCGCCATCGAGTCGCGCACGCACCCCGACGGGAATCGTGGCGTTTAAATCGACGTGACCGAACGGCAGACCGCTTACGACCGGCACACCGAGATCCGATAATCGCTCTTTGATCACGTCGGCTGAAGTTTGGCGAAATTCGTTCCGGTCCGAATCAGCGGGGTCTTCACAATCGCGATTGATGCCGACCGCAACGCCGCTGAGTTGCTGCAAAATTCCGGCGTTCAAAAGGTGTGTCAGCATTCGATCCAGCCGATAGGGCTTTTCGCCGATGTCTTCGAGAAACAAAATTTTCCCTTTGAACGAAGGCTCGAACGGCGTGCCGAGGGTCGCGCACAAGACCGACAAATTCCCGCCAATTAAAGTTCCTTCCGCCATGCCGCCGCGCACAATCGAAATATTTTCCTTTTTTGCGCCCGCAATGATGCTTCCGGGCGGTTGCGCCTCCATGACGGTGCGAAGAAAAGAAGCGCGCGTGAATTCCGGCACGTCCTTGGCCTGCAATCCGCCGTTGAGCATGGGCGCGTGAATGGAAATCATGCCGGCAATTTTTTCGAACGCGCAGTGGAGCGACGTCACATCGCTGAAGCCGGAAAATATTTTCGCGTTAAGGCGAATCGCGTCGAAATCGAGCCGGGCCAGCAGCCGGGCGGAGCCGTAACCGCCGCGCAGGCACATAATCGCCTTCACTTGCCGGTCGGTGAACATTTCCATAATGTCCGCGGCGCGCTCGCGGTCGCCACCCGCCAGAAAACCATGGCGTTCCCGCACGTGTTTGCCGAGCTTCGGTTTGAACCCATAGCGCTCCAATGCTTCCGCGGCGCGGTCCACGGCTTTCGGGTCGGGCGGCGGACTGGCGGGCGCGACGACACCGACGGTATCGCCGAAGCAGAGCCGTTCGGGCTTGATCAACGTTCTCATTTCTGCGCGGCGGAAAGCCGGGTTACAGCATCATCGATCGCTTTTCCTAGCGCGGGAATTCGCTGCGTGTAGGTGATTGGACTCATGGGATCCCAGGCCGGGAAAGTGGAGCGTGTCGCGAATTCTTCATCCGCGTAGCGATAGCCGAGATTGGCGATGATGGCGACCACGTAATGGCGGAATGGTTTGCCGGGAAGCGAGGTCACGATGCCGGCATCTGATCCGTAATTGAATGTCCAACCCGTTTTATGCGCGAAAGTGACCTCCGCCTGCGCGTTCGCCGCGCGAATGTCGACGCCGAAATCCTCACTCCCAACCACCACGTGGCCGTTGGTGGGATTAATCCATCGTTCCGCGACGCGCGACGGAATCCCGGGCCGGACATTTTTTGCGCCGGACAAATTTGCCGTCGTGAGCGCATCATTGAAGGCCTGCTCGGACAGGAGCTTTTTCAAAAATGAACGGGACGAGTCCGAGAGCAATTTCGCCGTGATCGGTTGGTGGTCCGCGCCCTGCCACATTTCACCGGGGCCGCCGTCAAAAATCCAAAACAGGCGCGCGACGTCCCACGCTGTCATCGTGACACGATCGATTTTCCAACCGCGCCCGGTGGCAGGGTTGACCGAATCAATTTGCAACGTGCCGAGGTTCAGTTCGCGGAACTCGCGATTCAGGAGGACGATTTCGTTCCGGTCATAAAACATTTTCACCAACGCGGACGTCGCATGATTGTCGCTCACGGTGATCATCGGCTCCATCCAATCGCGGATTTTGCGCGAGTCCGGCTTCGCGCCGGCAATCGCATAGGTGTATTCCGTATCGAGAGAAATTTTTCCGGCATCGACCATCCGCAGAACGTGAAAGGCGACCATGCTTTTGAAGAGGGACGCCGGATACGGCACCATGAATTGATAGGGCGCGTTCGTGCGGCCGGGCACGAGGTCGTCGGCTTTGGTCAACGGCGGATTATTCGTCCAACCTTTCACGGTCAACTGATGATTGTCATCGCTGGAAAACGTCCCACCATCGAAACGTTCAATATCCCAGCGGATGAATCGCACACTGCTCGCGCCGGCATTCGTGTCCAGCGGCACGACCAAACCGTCGGGGTAATCGCGTGACAACAACACGTAAGCGCGGTCGATCATGCGTCCATCCGGGCCAAACTGAATGACGGCCACGTTGACATTCGGCGGGTGCGCGATGGTTTGGGCCGGAAGATTTAGATGCGCCTTCACGGGATGACTGTCATTGCCGGCGCCAAAATCAATCACTTGCTCAAAATGGGCGTCGCGGACAGATTTGAGCAAGGCCGTCTCGAGGGGAGTTTCCGCGCGGACATTCGCGCCGGCAGCCCAGGCGATTGCCAACCAGACGAAGATGAATTTTTTTGCCATGTAAAATTCGATTGAAACGGCGTCGGGAATGATTTTGAATGGGCGCAGCGATGAATCAAGTCATCATGCAAAAAATCGACCCTGGCATGAAGGCTGAACCCGCCACTCCCGCCGCGCCCGTGCCGGACCGTCTGATGTCTCTCGATGCCTTGCGCGGATTCGATATGTTTTGGATCCTGGGCGCTGATTCGTTTGTTTATGCGCTGCACGAAATGAGCCAGACGGCGCCCACCCAATTTCTCGCCACTCAACTCGACCACGCCGAATGGGCCGGGTTCCATTTTTACGACCTGATCTTTCCGCTTTTTGTTTTCATGATGGGTGTCTCGACGGTTTTTTCGCTGACGAAAATCATTGAACGCGAGGGCCGCGCCGCGGCGGTGAAGCGGGTTTTGAGACGCGGGGTGTTGCTGTTCATCGTGGCACTGATTTATTCCGGCGGGTTCACCAACCCCTGGCCCGACATGCGGCTGATGGGCGTGCTGAACCGCATCGCTCTCTGTTACACGGCGGGCGGACTGATGTTTATTTTCCTGAGGACGCGGACTATGGCCTTCGTTGCGGGGGCATTGTTGCTCGGGTATTGGGCATTGCTGGCGTGCGTGCCTTTTCCCGACGTGCGACCGATTCCCGGCGGCGATGCGGTCATCACCAAAGACGCGGGTTTCACAAACGTTGCACAACTCAATATGGCGAGCACAAATTTCCTGCGCGGCTCGTATATTCAGGGAGTCAACCTGACCGATTACCTTGACCAAAAATATCTGCCCGCGCGCAAGTATGACGGCACGTACGATCCGGAGGGTCTCCTGAGCACCCTGCCCGCGATCGCCAGCGGGCTGCTGGGAATTTTTGCGGGACTGCTGTTGCAGAACAGGTCCGTGCCGGACAAACGAAAAGTCTTGTGGCTGCTCGGCGCGGGCGCGGCCAGTGCGGCGCTGGGCTGGATTTGGAACATCGATTTTCCGGTGATTAAAAAAATTTGGACTTCGTCTTATGTGCTCGTGGCCGGCGGTTACAGCGCGATTTTGCTCGGGGCATTTTATTGGGTCGTGGACGTGAAGAAATGGCGGATGTGGTGCCAGCCTTTTGTCTGGATCGGCATGAATCCCATCACGTTGTACCTCACGAGTAATTTCCTGGGCGGTCTCGGATTTGAAAAAATCGCCCACCGTCTCGCGGGTGGTCCGGTGAAGAGCTTTTTTGATACGCACGTGGCCACGGGGTTTGGGGACGTGGTCATTGCCGCAACAGGCGTCCTGCTGTTTCTTTGGCTCGCACGGTTCCTCTATCAACGCAGAATTTTTCTACGTTTCTGACCTGAACCCGGCCAGTACTGCGGCCACTTTTTCCAATTGCGTCCGGGTGTGTTCGCTGGAAATGACGAAACGAAAGAAGCCTGCCGCCGAAGCCTTGCCATATTTCAGAAACGGCGGGTAAATGCCCGCCGCCAACAGGCGCTTTTTCAAGTCGTTGGCTGCCGCCGCGTTCATTAACGGCAAACGAACGATTGGCCCCGGCGTTTCAGAAATCTCCCAGGCCGCCCGGCGCAATCGATCCCGTAAAAAGGAGACATTGCGAAACAACCTTTTCCGCCGCGTGGGATCACGCCGCAAAATATTCAACGCCGCCAATGCCGCGGCGGCCAGCGGCGGCGGCAGTGGAGTCGAGCCGGCAAACAGACGACTGCGGGTGAGGATTTTTGCGCGCAGCGCGCGCGTGCCCAACACGACGCCCCCATAAACGCCAAAAGCTTTGCTTAAGGTGGCGCATTGGATGATTCTCGCTCGACCCACACCGGCGTGTTCCAGCGCGCCCCTGCCCTTCCCGCCCAGGACTCCCGCACCGTGCGCGTCGTCCACCAGAATCATTCCCGGTCGCGGCAGAATTTTCAGATATTCGGACAGCGGCGCCGTTGAGCCATCGTGTGAAAACATGCCGTCCGTTAAAACCAGCGGCCGGGCGCGCTTATCAAGCTTTGAAAGGCCGCGCGCGAGGGCGGAAGCGTCTCGATGCGCAAATGTTTTTACCGGACAATTGAGCATGCGCGCCGCGTCGGCCAGCGCCGCGTGGGCGAACTCGTCGATGAAAGCATGGGAAAATTCTCCAGCGAGCGCTTGCGCAACAGCCAGCGGCGCGAGGTAGCCATCGGGAAAAACAAGGGCGGCTTCGGACCCGAAGAACGCGGCGAGCGCCTTCTCAAGCTGAGCGTAGATTTCGTGATTGCCGGTGGTCAGCCGCGAGGCCGCGACATTGAGGGGATTTTTTTCCAGAGCAACGCGCGCCGCGGATGCCACCGCGGGATGCCGCGCCAGGCGAAAGTAGTCGCAGCCGGAAAAACAAACGAGCGTCCGGTTTCGCCAGCGGACTTGATTGTCACCGACCATTTGCAACGGCTCCGGCTCAGTCATGGGCGGATAATAGGTTTTGCACTGCCGGACTGCACGCGCGAAACGAGCGTGAGTCTCGACGGAGTCCCGCCGTGGCGGGACTCCGCGCTCCGGCTTTTCCAATGACAATCGCGGAGAGCGCAATTAAAATGCGGCATGAAACGCACGATGAGCCGTTGATGTTTCGAGAGGCGTTCGGACCATGAAGAAAACTTTCCAGGATTACGAATTGGGCTACGAAACGCCCGTGGATCCGGCGCTGCAAAATGAACTCGAAACGGTGGACGCGAACATCCGCGCCCGGCACGGATTGACGCCCGACCAAACCGCCGTCGGATTGTTCGATGCGCTGACGTTGCGACTGGCGATGCTTCGGCCTGATTGCGAGTATTACGCGGCCAGCGTCGCCAAAATCGGCATCCTGCTCGCCTATTTTCAGCTACGGCCCGCCGAATGCGCAAACATGGATCCGACCACGCGGCATGAACTCGGCCTGATGATCAAAGTCTCGAGCAACGAGTTGGCGGCCAAATTCTCGCAACAACTGGGGCTTAAGCAGATTCAGCGGGTGCTCGACTCGTATCATTTTTACGATGCCCAACGCGGCGGCGGCATTTGGGCGGGCAAACATTACGGCGACGATAGCGAGCGTTTCGGATCTCCCGTGGGCGACAATTCCCATGCCGCGACGGTGAGACAATTGCTGCGATTTTTTCTGCTGTTGGAACAAGGCCGGCTGGTTTCACCTGAAGCGTCAGCAAAGATGCGGGAAATTTTTGCGTCGCCGGAAATTGCGCACGACGACATCAAGTTCGTTAAAGGACTGAGCGGGCGAAATGTCGTGATCCTGCGGAAATCGGGTTCCTGGGAAAATTGGTTGCACGATACGGCGATTGTTACCGGCCCGGGGTGTCGTTACATTTTAGTGGCACTGACGAATCACCCGCGCGGCGATGATTATCTGGAGGCACTGGCCGGCGCGGTCGATGATTTAATGACCGGCTGGAGCGAGCCACGCCTAGGTTTCGATGACCCAATTCAAGGCCCTGAATGACCGCAACAATTGTCACGCCCTTGCAGGGCTTGGGAAATTTGTGTTTGGGAAGCAGTCCTGGGGCTTCACCCCAGGCTATCATATAGCGGGCTTTCAGCCCTTGAACGCGGGTTTGGATTGCGTTCGTCAAAACCTCCTGCTTTTGCGCATGCCACCGAAAACCGGATTCTCTTCGTTAACTGATTTTTACTGAATGTGATTGCTTGATTGGAGGACCGGCGGCGCCGCGGGAACCGGTGTGGGAGATTCAATTTTCGGTGCCGCTTTTTCCTCCGCGTCCGCGGAAATCTTGTTGCCGAATCCAATGATGACCGTTGAGCCGACGAGAAACGCGAGCATCAGGACGACCATTTTTTTGGTGAACGGCTGCGCGCCTTTCCATTCCTTGAGGTAAATTCCCCAAAGCGTGCTGAAGATAATGATGCTCGCCATGTGAAGGGTCCAACTGGAGAATTTATATCTGCCCATCTGGCTTTCTCCCATTTGATAGAAAAAGAACTGCAAGTACCAGAGAGTGCCGGCGAGGATGCAGAAGAGCCAATTGGCCCTGAGCGGCACCGAGCTGCCCAGCTCGAAGATTTCACCGGAAACTTTCTCGCCGTGGCCAGTCCCGCCCTGGGTATGGCCCGCGACCGGTTTTACTTTGGGGCTGAAATATTGGTGCGCTGAACCGTTTTTGATGTGCAGGAGCATGCACCAAATGAAGTTCGTCGTGAGTCCGCCGAGCAGGATGACGACAATAACGGGCAAGCCGACCCACAACGGTCCGGTGCCATGGGCCTTGGCGATTTTTGTGATGGGATCGCCGAATTGAAAGCCGTAAGAAAAACACGAGCTCATGACGCCGGAGAAGGTCGCGATGCCGAGGCCTTTCCAGAGATGAAATTCCTGGATGGTCGAGGCTTGCGCGCCCATTTCTCGTTCCTTGCGCACGCCGGCGACGCCTCCGATCACGATGCCGAGCAAACAGACGACGACGCCCAGGAGGACGATTGGACCGCCGGCAGATGTTCCGGAATGATTCAGGAGTTTGTCGGCGAATTCGCCTTGCACGATCGGCGGCAAAAGTGTGCCAAACGCGGCGCAGTAGCCGAGGGCGATTGCCATTCCAAGAGACATCCCCAGATAACGCATGGTCAGGCCGAAGGTCAATCCGCCGAGGCCCCAGAGCGCGCCCATGAGATAGGTCATCCAAAACGTGTAGCTGGAAGTTTCATGCAACACGGCCAGCAAATCCCTCGAGAGGGCGAAGGCGCCAATCCATGGGCAGATCAACCAACTGAAAATGCCGCCGGCGAGCCAGAACGTTTCCCAGGACCATTTTCGGACTCCTTTGTAAGGCACGTAGAAGCTGCCGGAGGCCAGGCCGCCGAGCCAATGAAATATTACGCCGAGGAATGGATTTCCCATAGGGTGTCAGTTCTAGTTAACCGCGTTTCGACAGAATATCTTTTTCGTAACGTTTCACTTCCGGCAGCCATTTTTCGCCGACCGGGACGCCTTTGCTTTCGCAGTAATAATCCCACACCGCGCCGAAAGGCAAGGTTTTCGCCTCTTCCTGCAAAGCCAGACGGGAGGTGAAATCGCCCTTCAATTCGGCGGTTTTGATCGCGGAGGGTTCCAGCAAAGCGATCAGGAGCGCGCGGAGCATGTTGCGCGTGCCGATCACCCAGGCCGCCACGCGATTGATGCTCGCGTCAAAATAATCGAGGCCGATGTGAACGCGTTCCTCGAAGCCGCCGGCGACGATTTCGCGCGCGATGGCCAGCAAATCGTCGTTTAGCACGACCACGTGATCGCTGTCCCAACGGACGCCGCGGCTGACGTGCAGCAGGATCTCGGGCAGGAATTGCAGCACGCTGGAAATTTTGTCCGCGATGGTCTCGGTGGGATGATAATGACCCGCGTCGAGGGTCAGCAGCTTTTTCCGGCTGATGGCGTAGCCGAGATAAAACTCGTGCGAGCCGACTACATAACTTTCGCTGCCGATGCCGAAGAGCTTCGGCTCGACGGAATCGAGGCTCAATTTCGGCGAAATATTTTTTTTAAAAACGGCATCCAGCGATTCGGCCAGCCGGGCGCGCGGGCCGACGCGGTCGGCGGGCGTGTCTTTCATGCCGTCGGGAATCCACACGTTATTGACGCAGGTCTTGCCGAGCGCGCGGCCAATCGCGGCGCTGATTTCGCGGGTGCGAATGCAGTGCTCGGTCCAGAATTGGCGGATGTCCTTTTTGGCGTTCGACAGCGTGAAGCCATCGGCGGCTTTGGGATGCGAGAAGCAGGTGGGATTAAAATCGAGGCCGAGGCCGTTTTTCTTCGCCCAGGAAATCCAGTTTTTGAAATGAGCCGGCTCGATTTGATCGCGGTCCACTTTTTTTCCGTCGAACTCGCCGTAAAACGCGTGCAGGTTCAAACGGTGTTTTCCCGGAATCAAGGAATAGGCTTTTTCCAGGTCGGCGCGGAGTTCCCCGGGCGTGCGCGCTTTGCCGGGATAGGAGCCGGTGGCGACGAGGCCGCCGCCGAGCGTGCCGCCGGAGGTTTCAAAACCGCCCACATCGTCTCCCTGCCAGCAGTGCAGCGAGATGGGAATTGTGGAAAGAGTTTTAAGCGCGCCATTGACGTCCACGCCAAGATCGGCGTAACGCTGCCTGGCATGGGGGAAGGAAGAAGACGTATTCAAAGCGAAGGATTTTTCGAAATGTTATTAAAAGAAATTTCCGAAAGGCGGACTAAACGGGTGCATCTCAATTTTGAGCGGCGTCCGTCCGGCGCTCGGTTCCGAAGGAACCTCTGAAAATAGCCCGGCAGTTCACTGCCGGGTGAAGCGTAGTGAGCGGTCAAGTCCCGAAGGGACGGCTGCGCTTCCCAACTCAGCCGTCCCTTCGGGACTTGTGTCGCGACCGACCAGTTCCCGGCGTTAAAACGCCGGGCTATTGTCGAACGCCCCTTCGGGACTGGAATGTTTGATCGCACCTCACTCAAGATTTGAGATGCGTTGGGGGTAAATCCTCGCCACGACGCCCCGGCAGGGGCCTCGCCACCTTTTCGGATGAGATCGCCACGCATCAAAATTCTATTGCGAAACGAGGGTGCCCTTTTGCCCTGGCATTTGGGAGACAAATTTGTAAGTTCCGGAGCCGACTTCAAAAATGCACTGGTCATTTTCCTGTTTCAGGAATTTTACGCCGTTGGCATTTTGCGCAGGCTTTCCGCTTTCGGTCACGTTCGAAATGTCGCTTGCGGGCACGCAGACGGTCGCGGTGGTGTTCGCGGGAATGAGAATTTTCAGCGTGACGCGTTCGCCGTCCCGTTTCCACGCGGTGGAAATCCGGCCGTGAATGGAATCGAAACTGGTATCGGCCCAGGTGAGGCCGTCGCGGATGACCGGGTCAATGCGGATGGTCTTGAAGCCCGGGCTGGCGGGACGAATACCGCCGATGTCGCTGAATAGGTACTCGCCGCAGGAGCCGAGCGAGTAATGATTGAACGAGTTCATGCCGGGGTCCTGAAAATGTTTTTCGGGAGTCCAACCGTCCCAGCGCTCCCAGATGGTGGTGGCACCCTGTTTAACGGAGAACAACCAGGACGGAAACGTATCCTGCAAGAGCAATTTGTAGGCGGTGTCACTCTTGTCGGCAGCGGTGAGGACGGGGAGCAAAT
>DASXHY010000477.1:0-5701 GCA_036488095.1 Verrucomicrobiia bacterium
CGTTCGGCGATCACACGGGTTATTATACGCTGCCGGAGCCGTATCCGGTCTTTCACATCACGGCGATCACGCATCGGAAAGACGCGGTGTATCCCGCGACCATCGTGGGCATTCCGCCGATGGAGGATTTTTACATGGGCAGCGCCTCGGTGAAATTGTTCCTGCCGATTTTCAAAATGAATTTTCCCGAGATCGTGGACATCGCACTGCCAGCCGAGGGTGTTTTTCACAATCTGGTGTTCGTAAGCATTAAAAAAACCTACCCGATGCAGGCCTACAAAATCATGCACGGCCTTTGGGGGATGGGGCAGATGATGTTCACGAAATACATCGTGGTGGTGGATGACGACGTCGACGTGCACAACACGAGCGATGTCCTCTTCCGCCTGTGCGCGAACACCGACCCGCAACGCGACAGCATTTTCACCAAAGGCCCCGCCGATGTGCTCGACCACGCCACGAGCGAAATCGCCATCGGCAGCAAGCTTGGCATCGACGCCACAAAGAAACTGCCGGGCGAAGGCTTCAAACGCGAATGGCCGCCGCTGATTAAGATGGATGAAAACGTGCGCAAGAAAATAGACGCGCTATTTGCCGGTAAATAATTTCATGAAAAAACTGTTCGTTCTGATGCTTGTTTGCTTCTCAGCCGTCCTCCACGCGCAAACAAATTCATCCATCAAACTCAATTTAATTTCACCGCAGGACTTCCAGGTTTTTCAACGTCAGACGCCGGGCGAAGGGAAAATTGTCATTGAAAGCGTGTTGGAAACAAAGGCGCGCGGCGCGTTGACGAATCTCGAAAAACTGGAAGCGCGCATCCTTACAGACACGAATGAAAACACCTTGGATGAGTGGCAGCCCTTGCCGTTCGACAATCGCGTCCGGCATTTCCGCGCGGAACTCCGCGCGCCGGCGGGCGGTTGGTATCGAGTGCAGGTGCGATTGGTCGCGGGCGGAACGAATGTGGACGAGGCGAGTGTTGAGCACGTTGGTATCGGCGAGGTCTTTGTCATTGCCGGACAGTCCAATTCAGCCAATCACGGTGAAGAGAAACAGCGCGCGAAAAATCCGCTAGTGGTCGCCTTCGGCAACGGGCATTGGCAACCCGCCGCCGATCCCGAACCCGGCGCGAGCGGCAAGGGCGGCAGTTTTATGCCTGCTTTTGGCGATGCGATGGCGGACAGATTCAAAGTGCCCATTGGATTGGTCGCCATCGGCGAAGGCTCAACCAGCGTCCGCGAATGGCTGCCCGCCGGTGACGCCATGGCCGCGCCGCCGGATACGGGGCATAATACTATTTTGGTGGGTTCAAATTCCTGGGTGAGTGTCGGCGAACTTTTTGACCGTATCACGAACGTTGAAAAACAATTCGGCACGAATGGCTTTCGCGCCGTGCTGTGGCACCAAGGCGAATCCGACAGCCACGAGCCGCCCGACCGCCAAATCCCGCCCGCGACCTATCGCGCATATCTGCAACGCGTCATTGAAGCCTCGCGCGCGGCGGCAGGCTGGCGCGTGCCGTGGTTTGTGGCGCAGGTCAGTTATCATTCTCCGCAGGACCCCGGCTGGCCGGAATTGCGCGCTGCGCAGAAATCGCTGGCGACGGATGGCATTGCGCTGGCCGGGCCAAACACTGATGAACTCGGCCCGGAATTTCGCCAGAACAACGGCAAAGGGATTCATTTTAGTGGGGCTGGCCAGCGGCGCCACGGCGAATTATGGGCGGAGTTAGTGGGCGACTGGCTGCAAAAGGAACTTGTTGCGGAGCGTAGCAGCCGAGGTAACGAGGCTTTGACTCATTGACCGCATTCTCGCAAAGGAGCGAAATATTTGAGCCTGGTTACCTTGGCGGCGCCTACCAATTCAATCCCCTGCTTGTGATTTTTCCACTCTTAAGCCATTTTCCCTCAATGCCAGCGCAATCCAGCCCGAGGTCTCCGCATCAATGAATTTGCCGTCCTCCAAAATTTCCTCGACTGGCGCGCTCACGACAGAAAGTCCGTTGCGGGATCTCGAGGCCATCATCCGCTCGCGCACGCCGCTGATCGCCGTGGAGAGCAACGAGGAGCCGCAAGTCGTCCGCATGGTCCGGCAAATTGGCCACCGCCTCCAAATCCGCACCTATCGCTGGACGGTCACGGAAGGAATGCAGGCGTTCGACCCCGGCGACCAACCCCCGCAATCGGTGCTCAAGTCGCAGGAATTGCTCAACTATATCCGAACCGAAGGGAAAAATTGCCTCTTTGTCCTGCTGGATTTTCATCCCTATTTGCAGGACACCATCCACATGCGTCAATTGAAGGACATTGCGCTGACCTATCCGCAACATTTCTCGACCGTCGTGCTCGTGGGTTATTCGCTGCAAGTGCCCGAGGAATTAAAACCTTACACCGCTTACTTGCGCCTGCCGCTGCCGACGCTCGATGAACTGCGCGGCATCGTGCTGGATGTGGCCGGCGAATGGGGCGCGGAACACGGGCGTCGCGACGTGCAGACGACCAATAAAGCGCTCGATCTGCTCGTGCGCAATCTCGTCGGCTTGACGGCAACCGACGCGCGCAGGCTTGCGATGAAAGCTGTCCAAGACGGCGTGATTTCCGAATCGGACATTCCCGAGGTGCTGCGCGCCAAATACGAATTGCTGGGCGGTGACGCGTTGCTCGCGTTTGAATACGACACCGTGAAGTTTTCCGACGTCGGCGGCATGGCGCGCCTGCACAATTGGATTGAGACGCGCAAAAGTTTCTTCCTCGGCGACGATACCACGCTCGATCCGCCGCGTGGACTGTTGTTGCTCGGTGTGCAAGGGTGCGGCAAGAGCCTCGCCGCCAAGGCCGCCGCCGGAATCTTCGGTGTGCCACTGCTGCGGCTCGATTTCGGCGTGCTCTACAATAAATATTACGGTGAAACCGAGCGCAATCTCCGCCGTGCGCTCGAAACTGCCGAACTCATGGCGCCGTGCGTCCTGTGGATGGATGAAATCGAAAAGGGCATCGCCGTCAGCAACTCAGATGACGACGGCGGCGTTTCGCGGCGTCTTCTCGGCGCTTTGTTGACGTGGATGGCCGAGAAACGGAAGGCGGTGTTTCTCGTCGCCACCGCGAACGACATCGCGCAACTGCCGCCGGAACTAATCCGCAAAGGCCGCTTCGACGAAATCTTTTTCGTGGACCTGCCCGCGCCGCCGCACCGGCGCGAAATCCTGTTGATTCATCTTCGCAAACGCCGGCTCGACCCGGCGCAGTTCGATCTGGAAGCGCTGGCCGCCGCCACGGAAGGATTTTCCGGTTCGGAAATCGAGCAGGCGATTGTTTCCGCCACCTATACCGCGCGGGCGCAAGGCCGCGACGTCGCAATGGAAGACCTGCTGGCCGAGATCAAACAAACCCGCCCGCTGTCGGTCATCATGGCCGAAAAAGTGGAGACGCTGCGAGAGTGGGCCAAGGACCGGACGGTGACGGCGGATTAGCAACGTGGCACGGGCATCTTGCCCGTGCGAATCAAAGCGGTTTTTGAAAAAAGAAACGCACGGGCGAGACGCCGTGCCACTTTCTTAGATCGCTGCCGCCACCAAATCACCCACTTCGCGCGTGCCGTAACCCATCTTGCCCGCGGCGAGGGATTTAATTTTCGTATTGATGATCTGGATCGACGCGTTCTCGATCGCCGCGCCCGCTTTTGCTTCGCCCAGAAAATCCAGCATCATCCCGCCGGCATTGATCGCGGCGAGCGGATTGATGACATTCTGGCCGGTGTATTTCGGCGCGCTGCCGCCCATCGGCTCGAACATCGAGGTGCCTTCGGGATTGATATTGCCGCCCGCTGCCACGCCGAGGCCGCCCTGGATCATCGCCGCCAAATCCGTGATGATATCGCCGAACATGTTGTCGGTGACGATCACATCGAACCATTCCGGGTTTTTCACAAACCACATGCAAGTCGCGTCCACGTGGGCGTAATCCGTTTTCACGGTCGGATATTTCGGCGACAATTCATTGAATGCCCTCCACCACAAGTCGAACGCGTAAGTCAGCACGTTGGTTTTGCCGCACAACGTAAGCTGCGCGGTCTTGCCGGCCTGCGTGTCCTCGGGTTTAAGTCCCTTCCACGGCTTGCCATCGCGGCGTTTTTGCGCGAGGTCGAATGCATATTTCAAGCAGCGCTCCACGCCAAAACGCGTGTTCACGCTTTCCTGGATGGCGACTTCCTGCGGTGTGCCTTTGTATTGAAATCCGCCTGCGCCGGCGTAAAGGCCTTCATTGTTTTCGCGCACCACGATGAAATCGATATGCTCCGGCCCTTTGTCCTTGAGCGGACAATCATCGGCGCGATACAGCCGCACCGGGCGCAAATTGATGTATTGCTGCAACTCGAAACGCAGCCGCAGCAAAATTCCTTTTTCGAGAATGCCCGGCTTCACCTGCGGATGACCCACCGCGCCGAGATAAATCGCCTTGAACTTGCGCAACTCATCTACCGCGCCGTCGGGCAGCACTTCGCCGGTCTTGAGGTAGCGATCGCCGCCGAAGTCGTAATGATGCCAGTTGAGTTTGAAGCCGAATTTCTTCCCGGCCGCCTCGCACACTTTGAGCGCTTCGCGCGTGACTTCCGGACCCGTGCCGTCTCCGCCAATGACTGCGATATCGTAGCTTTTCATAAATCGTATTCTTCCCGCCCGATGTGGTTGTGGCGCGCAGAGTAAAAATCCGCGCTAAAACTGCCCGCAACTGCAGAGCGGAACGGCGATGCTAAGGTTTTCGGCCGCGGTGGCAATGGAATTGTGAGTGTCGTTTTTTGTTGGAGTGAATCTCAGTTTCTTGCAATCGATGGCAGCAGGCGGCAATCCCGAAGGGGATTGTGTCTTAAAGCCCAAGGTTGCGAGGAACGACCTACCTTGGGAAAACGTTTGATTTAGCCGCAACCCCGAATGGGGTTGTGAATTCTTGTAAACCCGTCCCCAAGGTAGCTCCTTCGTCGCAACCTTGGGCTGGAGGTCGGAATCCCTTCGGGATTCAACGGTTGGCCGTACCTGCAATAAATAGAGATGCGCCCCTGCGAAGTGTGTTTTCGGTTTTTTTGATTCCGGGCAACAATGGAATCGGTGACGACGGTCGAGCTGGCAGCACCATCAAAACTTAACGATGCTGTAGCCGTCGCAGCCGCCACTTGCCCTTGAAAAACAATCGTCGTCACCGACTCCGGAGCAAATGTGTAATTCACGGTATGGTTGGTGTTCTGATACTGCCAATTGGTTTGAATTGGTTTAACGGACGTCGGATTTTGTGCGGTGTTTGCCGCATCCAACGAAGCGGATAGCACGTTCACCACGGCGATCGGGTTCATGAGAGAGAAGCCGGCGAGATGGATCGCCGCCGGTTTCGAGGAGCCGTTTGAATTGACGATCTTCAAGGTCAACGTCTTCCCATCCGCACTGCTTTGAGCGCTCACGTCCAGGTCGCTGTTCGTGTCCACCACGCTGGACCAAACCTGCTGCGATTGATGAGCGGCGGAATACATCTGCGTCACGTAGCCGGGCGGTTGGAACCAAACCTGCGAAGGGTTGAGGAATAACAATCCCTGGTCCCAGCCGTTATCATTTTCACCATCGGGTTGGAGGCAGTTCGCCGAAGTGGTCACCGGCAGGCGACCATCTCGCTCAATCGCATTGATCGCACGCGCATTGGCGAGGGCGCGCTTT
>DASXHY010000524.1:0-5442 GCA_036488095.1 Verrucomicrobiia bacterium
TCTCTGGCTGATACCCGGCTTCGACGAGCGTTTCGTAACCCGCCTGGATCAACGCGCTCGCGCCGCCGCACAGCACGGTCTGCTCGCCGAACAAGTCGGTTTCAGTCTCTTCCTTGAAGGTCGTTTGGATCACGCCCGCGCGGGTGCCGCCGATGCCTTTGGCCCACGCCAGCGCCACCGCCTTGGCCTTGCCGCTCGCGTTTTGATAAATCGCGATCAACGCCGGAACGCCTTTGCCCTCGACATATTGCCGCCGCACGATGTGCCCCGGCCCCTTGGGCGCGACGAGAATCACATCCACATTTTTCGGCGGAACAATGGTTTTGAAATGAATCGAAAAGCCGTGCGAGAACAACAGCGTCTTGCCCTTGGTCAAATTCGGCGCGATGTCCTTTTCATAGACCTTCGCTTGTTTCGTGTCCGGCAACGCCACAAAAATGACGTCCGCCTGCTGCACCGCTTCCGCCGTGCTGACGACTTTGAAACCTTTTTCCTTCGCGACCGGAATGGATTTGCTGCCTTCGTAGAGGCCGATGATGACCTTCAGGCCGCTTTCCTTGAGGTTCAGCGCGTGGGCGTGGCCTTGCGAGCCGAAGCCGAGCACAGCGAGGGTTTTATTTTTCAACACGCTAAGATCAGCGTCTTTGTCCGTATACACTTTTGCAGGCATTGAATCAGTTAATAGTTATTGGTTGAGAGTTGAGAGAATTATTTTCGTTCTTCAGGGCGCCGGCTGATCGCAAAATAGACTACGTACAGCCAGGAAAAACCGGCATGCAACATTGCCCACAAAATGGAACGATTGCGGGTCCACGAACACACCACGGCCAACGAGGTTCCCATAGCGATTCCAGCGACATCTGCAGCGGTTGTTGGATCATTTATCATTTCCTCGGCATCGCCACGCTTCCTGTGCGCGTCAAATCGATCACGCCGAAGGTTTTCATCAGGGTGAGAAATTTCTCCACCTTGCTTTCATTGCCAGTGATTTCGATGGTCAGGCTCTTCGGCTGCACGTCCACGATTTTGGCCCGGAAAATATCCGTGATTTGCATCACTTCCGCGCGCGTCTTGGAATCCACGCCCACTTTTACCAGCACCAATTCGCGGTCCACGTATTCGCCCCGGCGGAAATCATGCACCTTGATCACGTCCGGCAGTTTATTGAGCTGCTTGATGATTTGTTCCACCGTGGCTTCGTCGCCGTGAGTGACAATGGTCATGCGCGACGCCGTGGCATCGTGCGTGGGCGCAACGTTCAGCGTGTCGATATTGTAACCGCGGCCGCTGAACAATCCAGCGACGCGCGTGAGCACGCCGAATTTGTTTTCCACCAACACCGAGATTGTGTGTCGCATAATCAGTCCCGTTGAAACGGGGCGGGAAAGCTAGCAATGCGCATCCGCAGGGTCAAATTGCAAATTTGCATGTCGCGACTCGTTGAGAATGCCGCATTGGGCAAGTTCAGGGGAGGACACGTTTCCACTGCTCTTCCACAGACTGACGTTGGATCCAAAAATTCAAGTCATCCCGATTGATGCTTTCGCCGGAAACATTCAATATACCCCGGATGTCCCGCAAATGTTTCTCCGAACCGCCCTCGCGGAAAAACTCCAGCTTGCGGACGATGACGTATTCGGGCGGTGCCAAGACAAGCGTTTCGCCTTGGAACTGAATTGGGTGCCGGTTGCGAAAGGCCCAGCCATTAAATTCATCTCGGCCCGTCGAGTAAATGTCCGCTTTGAAAGTGGTATCCATGTGAATGATGTTAAACTGTCCTCGTTCCCGCGCCACCTCCGCTGATACAACCTCCAACGGTGGCAGATAAAAATCCGAGGGTGGAAATATTTCCGGAAGCCTGCGAATATCCGTCTCGTTTAAAAATACCACCATGTCCACATCGTTCGTGAGGCGCGGTTCACCATAGAAAATCGCGGCCACGCTCCCGGCAATGACGTAACGAATGCCGGCCTGATTGAACCGGCGCACAAACAATAGGTAAAGTTCACCCTCGGGCATGAAGGAAGATGCGATTAACTTCGGCGAGCACTTTCTCCTCGGGCCAGTCCGGATGCTGATAGCGAATTCCGGCCGCCTTCAACCGCCGGGCGGCCCAGAACATTTCTTCGGCCAACTGCAAGCGCCGTTCGCCTGGCATTGCACGCAACAAGGCGAATTGTTCCGGGCTGGTTTGTTCATCCGCAAGCATAAGGCACTGTGCGCCGAAAGACCTATCCAATCAAGCTCTTTGCTTTCGCCAGGGCTTCATCCAGCTTACTGGCGTCCTTGCCCCCGCCGCGAGCGTTGTCCGGCTTGCCGCCGCCCTTGCCGCCGACGATTGGCGCAATCTGCTGAATAATTTTCCCCGCCTGAATCTTGGCCGTGTATTCCGATGTCACCGCCGCCACCAGCGCCACGCTATCGCGACTCGGCCCGCCGCCAAGCACAATCACGCCCTTGAACCGTCCTTTCAGCGAATCCGTGACCGCCTGGAGAAAGTCACCGTCCACACCGCCAAGATTATGAATAATCGCCGGCACGCCGTTCACCGTCTGGATTTCCTCCAGCAACCGGCTCGCCGCGTTGGAAGCTTCGCGTTGTTGCGCCGACTTCACCTGCTTCTCCAGCTCCTTCTGATGCGCCAGCAACGCCTCGATTTTTTTGTCCAACTCGTGTACCGGCGAATTCACCTTGCCGGCAAGAGTTTTAATCAGCGAGACCTCATCCGTCGCCCGGCGATACGCCTCTAAACCCGCCACCGCTTCAATGCGCCGCACACCCGCCGCAATCGCGCTCTCGCCCACAATGCGAAACAAACCAATCTCGCCCGTCGCCCGCGTATGCGTCCCGCCGCAAAGCTCCATCGAATAGCCGTCCAATTTCTGCGCGTGCCCGCCAATCTGCACCACGCGCACCGTGTCCCCATATTTCTCGCCGAAAAACTGCATCACATCCTTGCGCCCCTTGATGTCCGCATAAGGAACCTCCGTCCACGAAACGCCCGCGTTTTCCAGAATGCGTTCATTCACGAGTTTTTCAATGTCCGCGATCTGCTCCGGCGTGAGGGCCGCGCTGTTGAAATCGAAAGTCAACTTATCCGGCCCCACGAACGAGCCTTTCTGCGACGCCTCTTTGCTCACAACTTCGTGAAGCGCCCAATGCAATAGGTGCGTGACGGTGTGGTGGCGTTGGATGGCGTTGCGCCGATTTGCGTCAACCTCAACTTCTACAGTTTCACCCAAATTCGGTACAATTCCCTTAACAAGTCTTGCCAAATGTATGAACACGTCGCCCTTTTTTTGAACATCGAACACCTTAAAACACGCATCTTCAGACTTGCCATGATGAGGTGCGCGAATAATTCCCCAGTCTTCCACCTGCCCACCCATTTGGGCATAGAATGGTGTTTCATTTAAGACAAATTTACACTCAACAATGACGACTGAACCATCGGACTGCTTAATGACAAAGTCGGGATCACTAGGATTGCCTCGACCAACCGGAATCTCCTTAATGTCAATTCCCGCTATCACAGCCTCTGCGCAGAGACGTTCGTAGCCAACAAATCGTGTGGGCTCACGAGTTAGATTCTCTTCTGACACGGTGATTACGGTCTTCTTCTGTGCCGCGCGAGCCCGGGTTTTCTGTTCTTCCATCAACGCGTCGAACACTTCTTTGTCGACAGTTAGGCCGCGTTCACGTGCCATTAGCTCAGTGAGATCAAGAGGAAAACCGTATGTATCGTAAAGTTTGAATGCTACTTGG
Source organism: Verrucomicrobiia bacterium (assembly GCA_036488095.1). Taxonomy (GTDB): domain Bacteria; phylum Verrucomicrobiota; class Verrucomicrobiia; order Limisphaerales; family DASXHY01; genus DASXHY01. The sequence goes on from DASXHY010000524.1 coordinate 3,766, forward strand.
CCAGGGAAAATATTTAGTTTACTCGCGAGTAATGGCAGTTCGTTCTCCAATTGAGTTAACGCATTCAGAATCTTTCTCCGACATTCCGCGAAAGCGGTTTTATGATCTGTTAATTTCTCTAGCCCTTCAAAAAGGTCCGAGATCGGATTCCACAAGGCTCGCCATTCCTTCCACCATTCGACAATGATGAGTTTAGTTATAGCCGCCTTTCGAATGGAACTCGCAGGTGTTGCGACTAAAGAGTCAATTGCTTCTTGAGCGAATTCAGGATCTTTAATCGAAAGCGAAAAGCCTGCCCAAATGCCTTCCACATCTTTTCTTTGAGTATCAGACTCCAAAAGGTCATCAAGCCTATGGCGAACTTTTTCGAGCTCCTTAGGAACTGCATTGAGATATTTCTTAATGAGCGCAAGTTCAGTGAGTGCACTTTCGAAAATTTCGCAGCCTTCGTCCAACGTCTTATTAAACGCCTCTTCTTCGCGTTGGATGGTTGCCTGCACTTCCTTTTTCTTCGCCCGAATCTCGGGAAACACCTCGCCCATCGTGTCAGCCAGCACATCCACCAATTTGTAAAAAAACGGCTCGCGAAATCCCAGCGTGCGACCGTATCGCACCGCGCGACGCAGAATTCGCCTCAGAACATAATTACGATCGTTGTTGCCCGGCTGAATCCCGTCCGCAATCGCAAAACTCAACGTGCGGATATGGTCCGCAATCACGCGGAACGCGATATCAATCGCGATTTGCTCGGCACTTTTTGCTTCCAGGAAAGAAATTATTTCCTTCTTTTCGGCTGCGGAGAGACCGGAAACGGCGCGCTTCATGTCCGTACCATGATCAACTTCGATAATGGGACTTGGCGATTCACCGGTGGATTTTAATGGTTCACCTTGCGGACTGGCCGCCGAGACGGCGGCGCTCCCGGGCAGCGTGCTCGTGTACTTTTTCCCGCTCAATTTTTCCAGCGCATCAAAAATCGGACGGAAAATGTCCGTCTCGTAATTCGAAATTTTCGCATGGGCAAAATCCTTCAGCCCCTTCGTGCCCTGCATGATGCTTGTCACGCGCTCGAAACCCATGCCTGTGTCCACGTGCTTCGCCGGCAACGGCGAGAACGTCCCGTCCGGGTTCGCGTTGAACTGGATAAACACCAGGTTCCAAATCTCAATGCAGCGCGCGTCGCCCTTGTTGACCAGCGACCCCTTGGTATCACCCGCCGGCGTGAGGTCCACGTGTAATTCCGAACACGGCCCGCACGGCCCCGTCTCGCCCATCATCCAAAAATTGTCCTTCTTGTTGCCGTTCACGATATGGACCTTCGGGTCCAATCCCACGCTGCGAAATTTCTCCGCCCAATAATTCCAGGCCTCCTGGTCGAATTCACTCGGGTCGTTTTTCGATTTGTCCGGCGAATAAACCGTGGCATACAACCGCGACGGCGGAAATTTCCATTTCTCGACCACCAATTCCCACGCCCACTCAATCGCTTCCTTCTTGAAATAATCCCCGAAACTCCAATTCCCGAGCATCTCGAAAAACGTATGATGATACGTGTCCAGGCCCACGTCATCGAGGTCGTTGTGCTTGCCGCCGGCGCGAATGCATTTCTGCGTGTCCGCCGCGCGCGTATCGAGCGCTGGCACCGCGCCCGCCCATTTGCTGACATCCGGTTTTTTT
>DASXHY010000493.1:0-1751 GCA_036488095.1 Verrucomicrobiia bacterium
GACTCCGGGGAAAAATATTTAGGGCGCCAATTGTTTTGCGCGGCGACCTGTGCGGCAAAATGAACGGCCAGCGCGGGAATTTCTTCCGCGCGTTCACGCAAGGGCGGCAAAGCAATCGGGAAAACATTCACGCGATGAAACAAATCCACGCGGAACGATCCCTGGCTGACCATTTCCTCAAGGTTGCGATGCGTGGCCACGACGACTCGTGTATCCACGGAAATCGGTTTGTCGCCGCCGACGCGCTCGATTTCTCCCTCTTCCAAAACGCGCAACAACTTCGATTGCATCGCAAGGGGCATGTCGCCAATTTCATCCAGAAACAGCGTCCCACCCGAAGCTTGCTCAAATTTTCCGATATGCCGCGCGGCGGCGCCGGTGAAGGATCCTTTTTCGTGGCCGAAAAGTTCCGATTCGATTAATTCCGCGGGCACAGCGGCGCAATTCAAAGTGACGAAGGGACCCGCGCGGCGCGCGCTTTTCTGGTGAATCGTGCGCGCAATTAATTCCTTACCCGTGCCCGTTTCCCCTTGAATCGCGACGCGCGATTCGCTGGCTGCGACGCGGGTCAACTGCGCCATCAACGCCTCCATGGCGGGCCCGGACCAGATTAATTCATGTTTACCAAGGCGGCTGCGCAGTTCGCGGTTTTCATCCTCCAGATGCCGCAGCCGCAAAACATTTTCGATGGTGACGAGGAGTTTATCCGTCGACAGCGGTTTTTCCAGAAAATCCACAGCGCCAAGTCGCGTGGCGCGCACCGCAGTTTCCACATTGGCCTGGCCCGAAATCATTACGACGGGCGTGGTAATTCCCGCGGCCTTTAGATCTTCGAGAAACGAAATGCCGTCCTTTCCCGGCATCACCACGTCTGAAAAAATCATATCGAAGCGTTGCGCGCGGATGAGTTCCAGAGCGCGGACGGCACTGGAGCAAACGGTCGCTTCGTAACCTGCCAAACGAAACGCGCGAGCGAGCGACGCGAGCGTATTCGGGTCGTCGTCGATGAGCAGAAGATGCGCTTTGGGCGTTGTCATGATGCGCTCGGCTGATTTTTTATTAAAAAATCAAACGGTGGTGAAAACGGGCGGATCCACCGGCTTTTCGCCATCCAGATTCATTTTGTCGAGAGAACTTTTCTGTTCGATGGGCAGCTCAATGCGAAACGTAGCGCCCGCGCCCGGCGCGGATTCCACTTCAATCCTGCCGCTATGATCGCTGACGACGGATTGCACAATAGCAAGGCCGAGGCCGGTGCCGTGGCGCTTGGTGGTGTAGTACGGAGTAAAGAGCCGCGCGCACTCTTCCGGAGATAATCCTTCGCCCGTATCCGTCACTTCGAGCCGCACGGCGCCCTCGCGGTGCGCGGTGCGAATGGTCAAGGTGCCGCCGGCGGGCATGGCGTCCAGCGAATTGAGGATCAAATTTTCGAACGCGCGGCGCAACAGGATGGGATCCGCCTGAGGCTTGGGAAGTTTTTCGTCGAGATACAGTTCCGGCGTAATGGGAGGCCTGCCGACGGGCGCGAGTTGCGGTTCAAATAATTTCACGGCGCTGCGCACGAGGTCATTCAGGTCGACCGGCTCAAATTCGGGCGTGGGCATTTTGGCGAAGTCGCTGAAGCGGCTGACAATGGTTTTCAGATTCTCAAGCTCCGCGCGCAGCGTCGCCGTGGATTCAAAAAATACTTCGTCAAACTGCTCGGCGGTTTGCTCACGGGCGCGCTGCAAATTTTCAACTGTCAGCTGCAG
>DASXHY010000551.1:0-1781 GCA_036488095.1 Verrucomicrobiia bacterium
CCTTGGTCCCACCGCCTTTCGCCGACCGCAAAATAAAATACGTCACTGGAGTTGCAATCAGCGAAAGCAAAACGGAAATGCACAACGCGCCAATGACCGCCACGGCCAACGGCCGCAGCATGTCCGCTCCCGCGCCGATGCCAAATGCCAGCGGCAACATACCCAGCGCCGCGGCGAGCGACGTCATCAAGACCGGCCGCAACCGCCGATGCCCGGACCGCACGAGGGCATCGGCCAGGCTCGCGCCCTCCGCCTCCATGTGCTGCACAAAATCCAGCATCAGAATTCCGTTTTTCGCCACAATGCCCACGCCGATGATTGCGCCGAGAAAGGAAACGACGTTCAACGTAATCCCGGTCACCCACAACGCAATGACCGTCCCGAACATCGCGAGGATCGCGCCAAAGACGATGGCAATCGGCTCGTTGAACGAGCGGAATTCAATCAGCAGCACAATGAACACGAGCAAAATTGCCGCGAGCAACACAGCCACGAGGTTGCGGAAGGATTCCTGTTGCTGTTGATAGAGCCCGCCGTATTCCACCGTGCCCGGAGGCAGCCAGTTGTCCTTGCTCAACGTCGCCTGGATTTCCTTCATGGTGCTTCCCAGATCGCGGCCTTCGAGCCGCGCCGTTACCAACACGACCTGCCGCAAATCATCCCGCACCAGTTCGAATTCGCTCGGCTGAACACTCACATCGCAAACCTGTTCGAGGCGGACAATCGCGCCGGCGGGAGTGCGCAACGGCAATTGGCGCAATTTGTCGACGCGATTGACGCTGTTCGTTTCCGCGATGACGCGAATGTTGACCACGCGATCGCCCTGCAGCACGTAGGAGGAAATCTCGCCGAGCATCGCGGTGTTTGCGGCGTCGGCGATGTCTTGCGCGCTGAATCCATAACGCTGCGCTTCCGCGGCCCGCACGCGCAAGTTGACCGAGGGGCCGGTTTCGGTGAGGCCGTCAAACGTGTCCACGACGCCGGGAATTTTCTGAATTTGCTGCTCGATCCGCGGCGCAGTCTCCTTGAGCCAATTCAAGTCCTGGGAGAATAATTTGATTTCAATCGGATCGGGAGTCATCTGCAAATCGCCGACCACGTCCGTCAAAATCCCCGGAAATTCCCAGCGCATCATGGGGAATCGCTCGGCGAAAGCGTGACGCAATTCGGCAATAACTTCGTCCGTGGTATGTTCGCTGCGCGGCTTGAGTTTCACCGCAAAATCGCCGCGATACGGCTCCGTGATGAACATACCCAGCTCCGTCCCCAGCCGCCGCGAATAGCCCTCCACGTCCTTGTTGGCGCGGATGATTTCTTCGGCCTGGTTCAGGACGCGCGACGTTTCGGTGAGACTTGTGCCCGGCGGCGCCCAGTAATCGATCACAAAACCGCGTTCATCGAAGCTGGGCAGAAAATCCGTTTGCAATTGTTGATAAATAAAAATCCCGAGGACAAAAATCAGGGCGCAGCCGAGCAGCGTGAGCCAGCGATAACCCAACGCCACGCGCAAGACGCGTTCGTAAAGGTGCAGCACGCGACGAAGGAGAAATCCGCCCTCGGTGTCTTTGGGCGCGTGGCCGTGCTCCAGCTTTTCCCGGCTGCGAATCAGCCAGCCGGCCAGCGACGGCGTGAGCGAGAGCGCAAGGACCACGGAAGTCAGCAGCGATACCACCATCGTCAACGCCAGCGCACGGAAGAACACACCCGCTACGCCGGTCAAAAATGCCAGCGGCAAAAATACCACCACCGGCGTGAGCGTCGAACCAAGCAGGGGATGCAAA
>DASXHY010000496.1:0-10218 GCA_036488095.1 Verrucomicrobiia bacterium
AAGGCGCTTTCGGTCGATCCGGCCACCGGGCTGAAGCCACGGTGTTAATGAGAGGACCGAAAAACAAAGGATTTTGGACGCGTCTGCCCAGGGCGAGGAGCTCAAACAGGCTTGTCGTTTTAGTGAGAAACGATTAAGCTCAAAGCATGAGCATGACTAAAAAGGAACTTCGCGAATTGGTGCATCACAGTCCTTTTCAGCCGTTCCGACTTCACCTTGCGGACGGCAAAGACCTTCGCGTGCCGCATCCGGATTTCGCTCTGGTCACTGCGGAATACGTCGTGGTGGCCAACGTGCTCCCCGGCGGCTCACCGGGCAGCATCAATCTCGTCCCCTACGAGCACATCGCCAGAATCGAAATGCTCCCCGGCAAATCCCGTAAGGCGGCGTAATTCGATCGAGCGAATAGCCATCAAATCACCGACGCAGCGTCCTCAGCAGGCCGTTTCGTAATCTTCAGCTTCGCCACGCGCGTTCCCTCCATCGCTTCGACTCGCAATTCACACATTCCTACCGTCAGCACATCGCCCACCTTCGGAAAGCCGCCCAGCCGGTGCGTCACCCAACCGCTCACGGTGGTCACGCCTTCCTCGCGCAACGGTTCGCCGATGATTTCATCCAGCTCGTGCAACGGAAGCGCGCCGGACACTTCCCACGTCATTTCATTTTTGCGAACCAACAGCGGATTTTCCTGGTCGAACTCGTCCTGGATTTGCCCGACCAATTCCTCCAAAACATTTTCCAGCGTCAACATGCCGACCGTGCCGCCGTATTCATCCACCACGATGGCGAAATGAAGTTTTCGTTCGAGGAACAATTGCAGCAATTTTTCCAGCCGCGCGGTTTCCGGCGCGTAAATGATTTTCCGCGTGGCCGGCAAAAGGTCGCGCCCGGTTTGCGCGCGGTTGCGCATGGCATACAAATCCTTGATGTGCACGACGCCGAGCGTTTTATCCAGATCGCCGCCTTCGCTCAACGGAAAACGCGAATAGCGCGTTTTTTCCGCGAGGTCGAGGCAGTCGGCGATGCTCGCTTCGGTGTCGAACGCGACAATTTCCTGCCGTGGCCGCATGACATCGCGCGCCATGCGCCGGCGCAAATCGAGCGCGTTCAGCGCGAGGCTGCGTCCCACGCCCGTGGTGCCGGAAAGTTTTTGCGCCGAGGACAACAGCAACCGCAATTCCTCCTCCGAGTGCGCCCGCTCGGCCCCGCCGTCGATCGCGATGCCCATCTGGCGCAACAGCCATTGTGACGAGTGGTTCAGCACCCAGATGAACGGATACGACAGCCGATAAAACCACCGCAGCGGGCTCGCGACGACCAGCGCCGTTTCGAGCGTCCGCCGAATCGCCATCGCTTTCGGCGCCAGCTCTCCCGCGACGATCAGCAAATAACCGTTCACGAAAAAACCCACGAGGATCGCCATGGTCCGCTGTGTTTGCGGCGACGCTATTTTCAGCACGGAAAATAACGGGCTGAGCAAGTGGCGAAACACCGGCTCGACGACCACGCCCAGCCCCATGCTGGCGAGGGTGATGCCAAATTGCGTCGCGCCGATGTAGGCATGAATGTTCGCGATGATGCTGCGGGCGATTTTCGCGCGACGATTGCCTTTGGCGGCGAGCGATTCCAATTGCGTGTCGCGGATGCGCACCAGCGCCAGTTCCGCCGCGACAAAAAATCCGTTCAACAACACGAGCGCGAGCACCGCGAGGATCTTCAAGCCATCGTCTGTGAAGGAGTTCCAATTCATCTTGGTAAATGCCGATTGCCGATTGCCGATTGCCGAATGGCGCGGGAGAAGCGCCGGTGGCCTTTTTCAATCGGCAATCGCCAATCGGCAATCGGCAATCGAATCACAGGCTCACCTCGCCGAAAATGAGCTTCAGAATATCGGTCAGCGTAATGATTCCAATCTCCCGCCGGTCGCGCCCGATCACGACGGCGAGCCGCTGGCCGCTGCGCTGCATCCGTTGCAAGGCATTTTCCAGCCGCAAATCCTCCTCCACATAAAGCGCGGGCCGCACGAAATCGGCAGTGGGCCGGTTCGGATCCAGATTTTCGAGATACAAAATCGTGACCATGCTGATGATTCCCGCGATGCGCCGCTGGCCCTCGCGCGTCTCCCACACCGGCAACCGCGTCACGTGGCGCTCGCGGGCCATGGCGAGCACTTCGCTGATCGGCGTCTGCATGGTGGCCGTCGCGGCGAGAGAAATCGGTTTCGTGATGTGCCGCACCGTCAGGCTTTGCAAATCGAGCACGCGATTGATCATCGCGCGTTCCTCCGTTGACAACGTGCCGCTGGATTCCTGCATGATGAACCGCAACTCTTCGCGGTTCCCGAACAGATGTCCTGTGAATGCCTTGCCGCCGCGCCAGCGCAGCAGCAGCGCGGAAATGCCCTGCACCATCCAGACCAGCGGGCGCAGCAGCCCATGAATCACGCGAAATGGCCGCGCAAATAAGACCGACAGCCGGTTCGGATACAGCCGAAAAAGCATTTTCGGCAGCAAATCGAAGAGTGTGTAAAATAGAAAAACGATGATGAGAAAAACCACCGCAAACCACACCCGCTCGGACGGCAATGCGTTGTCGAGAAAAACGAGAACCATTCCCAGGATGACAAAATTCGCGGCGGTATTGCCGACGAGAATAGTCCAGAGAAAATTTTCCGGGTTCTCAAGGTAGCCGTGCAGCAGTTCCGCCGAGCGCCGTCCCGCGCGCATCTGCTGCCGCACGCGCATGCGGCTCAGTGCAAACACGCCCGCTTCCATGCCGGAGAGCAGGAAGGAAAGCGCCAGGCAAATGGCAAATGCGAGCCAGGCGAATAATTCAGGCGCTATCATTTATTGAGTTCCACCATGACTTCGCGCACATGCCGCTCGTCCGCGGCGTGAGCGGTCAATTTCAACCCGCGAAAATTCGCGGACTCGCCGGTTTTCGGCACCACATCGAGCAGGCTCGTCAACAACCCGCCCATCGTTTCCACCTCCGGCACATCGCCCAGCGGCGGATATTCCCGGCGAAAATCATCCAGCCGCATCGTCCCGTTCACGCGCCAGCGGTTCGGCCCGAGTTTCTCCATCACGAACCCTTCCGGCTTCAATTCGCTCCGAATTTTTCCGATGAGTTCGGCCAAAATGTCTTCAGTCGTGACCAGTCCCGCCGTGCCGCCGAATTCATCCAACACCATCGCCATGCCGCGCTGCTGGCGTTGCAGGCTTTTCAGCAGTTGCAGCAAATTCATGGTTTCGGGGACGAACGAAGGGAAATCAATCGCGTCGGCCAGGTCCACTTCCGGATCGAGCAACAGCACACGCGTGTTCAAAATGCCAACAATGGTATCCGGTGTTTCGTCATAAATCGGCAGGCGGCGATGCTTGAGTTGCCGCGCGGCGGAAATCATTTCCTCCACCGGCAAATCATCGGCGATGCAAGCCATTTGCGATCGCGGCCGCATCACTTCCTTGACCGTCCGCCGGTCGAGATTGATGATTTGCAAAATGATTTCCTTCTCTGACTGGCCGAGCGTGCCCTGCTGGTAGGCGAGTTCGAGCAACTCCTGGTACTCCTCATCGGCCAGCACGGTTTGAGGTTTCATCAAGTTGGGCAGCGCGGAAAGCAGCAGGCCGTTCATTTTTTGGGCCGCCAGGCGCAGCGGCAACGCCAGTTTTTCCAGGAACAACAGCGGCCGCGCCACGCGCACCGACCAATCCTCCGGGCTGCGCACCGCCAGGGTTTTGGGCAGCACTTCGCAGCCGAAAAGTATCAAGACGAACAATCCAATGACCGTGTCAACGATTGGCCAATGCGCCCGCAACGCCATCCAGAAACCAATGGCAAGCATGGCGGCCGTCGCGAAGGTATTGCCGAGCACCATCGTGGCCAGCAGGTCCTGCGGGCCGGCCAGCAATTGCCGGAGGACCGCGCCAAAACGCGGTTCGCGCTCGGCCAATTGGCGCACCTGCCATTTGCTGAGGGAAAACAGGGCGGTTTCCGCCAGCGCAAAAAAGAAACTTGCTCCGGCGGAAATCAGAATGACCACCACAGCCGCAATTGCTGCCGCGTCCATGCGGGCAGCATGAGGCAAACCGCCCGCGAAGGCAAAATGCAAATCACCTTGCGGGTTTCACTCCATTGCCGCTTTGATGGATCACCCGGAGGTTGTTTCCATGAAGATCGCATTATTGTTATCGATCGTGTGCAGTGCCTTGATATTCAGCGGGTGCGGCACGGAACGCGGCGGCACGACAGAGGAATACAACACCACCTCCGGCACGCAAACCGGGCCGCCCATGACCGATCCGTCGTTGCCGCAAAACCCCGGCGCGGGCCCGGTAATCCCGCCGCCGTGATATGCCGGCCATCTTTTCGCCGCAGCGGGGAGATGAATCAAGCGTTGAATTTTAGAAACCCCGGCGCCGCCGCTGGCGATGCCACCACAAATTTAATTGTCCTATGAAACAGAAACCCACTGAAGGAAGGATCAGTGATCGGGGCGAAGGCCTGGGAACGGTCACGCGAGAAATGGTCATGAAACGCGCGCGGCAAATTGCCCTGCTGAATGGCCGTTCGGAAAAGAATGTTTTGGACTCCGATTTCGCCGAGGCACGGCGCGAATTGATGGGTGAAGATGAAATGAAACCGGAGGCCACCACCGAGGAAAAGCTTACGGAAGACCAACGCTGGGACCCGGTTCCCGGCACCGAAGGCCATAAGATTCCCACCGTGCCCGAGACCGATGAAGAAGAGACGGACGCGGAAAAACTTTACGACGAGGGAGTCGCTGACGCGGAACACGACCAGGGAGTGCAGGCAACTCGCGACGACCTGAAGCGGAACCGGCAATGAAACTGGAGGCGAGTTATGCAATGTGAGGTTTGTGGCAACGATTACGATAAGCCGCTGGAGATTGTCCAAAACGGCATCTCCCACTATTTCGACTGTTTTGAATGCGCAGTCCACGCGCTGGCGCCGCAATGCGAACATTGCGGTTGCAAGATAATTGGCCACGGCGTGGAAGCGGGCGGCAACTTTTTTTGCTGCGCGAGTTGCGCGCATCACGAGGGCGTGATGGCCGTGCACGACCGGGCTTGAATGGTTTTGCACGCTCGGGCACGCGGAAGCAGTCGCCGGCTATGACAAGTTAGCCGGCTAACCATGAAGCGGCGCAAATGCCGCGTTCGGTGACGTATCAACTAATGGTTAATCGAAAGAGATTCAACGGCGCAGTAGTTCGCAACGGCCCTGCCGGATCGCGAAATATTAAAAAGCTCTTTTCGCCCCGCCTGCAATTCGAGTGGGTCAATGCGGTCACTGATGAACAATGGGCCACTTATCGCGACGCTATCCAGGCGTTGCGCGGCACCCGCATTCGATTTTTGCTCGGCGGCGGCTTTGCGTTAGCCACCTACATCGGCCGCTGGCGGAATACGAAGGACATTGATTTTTATATCATGCACGAGGACCGCGATAAAGCAGTCGAAGCGTTGACGAAAGCCGGCTTCGGCGATTATTTTTCGCAACTGCCCTACGATCGCAAATGGATTTATCGCAGCACGCGCGACGGCGTGATCGTGGACATCATCTGGGCCATGGCGAATCAGCGCGCGCAAACGGATGCGACCTGGTTCGAGCGCGCGCCCGCCGCCTCGGTGCGCGGCGAAGCGCTGGCCGTGGTGCCCATGGAGGAATTCCTATGGTGCAAACTCTACATCATGCAACGCGATCATTGCGATTGGACCGATGTGTTCAACCTGATTTACGCCGTCGGCCCCAAGCTGAATTGGGCGCACCTGCTGGCGCGGCTCGAGGAAGATTGGCCGTTGCTGAAGGGCGTCCTGACGGTTTACGGGTGGCTCTGCCCACAACAGGCCCGCAAATTGCCACGTTCACTCAGCAAAAAGCTGCGCCTCCCCGAACCGCAAATGCGGAAAAAGCGCAACCACATCCGCCTCCTCGACACCCGCGGATGGTTCGCCGCCCTTTTGCCGAAGGACAAACCGCTGGAAGTGTGAAATGAACTCCGAAACCCGAAACCCAAAACTCGAAATCGGGAACTCGAAACTCGAAATTCGATCTCGGGAACCCGAAACCCAAAACTCGAAACTCGAAACCATTTCGGTATGCTGATTGGCGCCATGAATCATCCGGCTCGCGACGTCCTTTCGGAAATCGAATGGATGGCCGAAATGGGTCTCGATTTCATCGACCTCACCATCGAGCCCCCCATGGCGTCCGTGGACAAAATCGATGTGCGCGCCATTCGCTCCGCGCTCGACGACAACGGCCTGCAAATCATCGGCCATACCGCGTATTATCTGCCGCTGTGCAGTCCGTTTGAAACGATCCGCCGCGCCTGCGTCGAGGAACTCAAGCGTTGCGTCGAGGCCTTTGCCGCGCTCGGCGCGCCCTGGATGAACCTGCACCCGGACCGCATCGCCCCCATGCACAACCGGAAATTCATCATCGAAAAAAATCTCCAGAGCCTGCGCGAACTTTTCGTCGAAGCCCGCCGCGCGGGCGTGGGCCTGATGATCGAAAATCTGCCCGAAAATTTTAACACCGTGATGCAATTGTCCGAGCTGCTCGACCCGCTCCCCGAGTTGGGCCTGCACCTCGACATCGGCCACGCAAATCTCCTGACCGACCGCAACACCACGAGCGACTTGCTCATCGCCTACGGCTCGCGCCTGCGCCATGTGCATCTGCACGACAACAAAGGCGGCAGCGCCGACCTGCACCTGCCCCTGGGCGCGGGCACGATTGAAGTACCGCACTACATCCGCATGCTCCAGGCCATCGGCTACGACGGCACTATCACGCTGGAAGTTTTTTCTCCCGATCGGCATCACCTCGCCTACAGCCGCGACGTGCTCCGGCGGATCTGGGACGAAGGCGTCAACCCGGGATCCGAGTTCGCCGACCGCAAACCGGCAATGCCGGCGCGTTTCAAGCCGAATGTGCAAGGACAAGTATCACGGGTCGAATGACGAATGACCGAGTCGAAATGGGAGCGCGCCCGCCTCGGGCGCCGTTCGGCGCGCCTCGCGCCGAACACGTGCGGCGAGGGAAGGCACTGAACGGTGGGATAATTTCATGCCTCAAAGTGAACCGCGAGGGCGCGGCTCACTGCGCCCGAGGCGGGCGCGCTCCCCCGCACCCCGCTGGACATTCTTCTACTTCGACGTAGTTTGCAAGAACAACGAACCAAACCGCGAAACTGAAAAATTTATTTATGAAAGAAATCCGCACTCAGGACTGGAATACCTTTTGCCAGCGGCTCAGCGAATTCGAACGCGGCGCAACCGTGGATATTGTTTGGATTGATCGCGCCACCAATTCGGAACGCCCGGTCGTGCGCGGGGCGGAATTCCAGGAAATGTCCTTCGGCCGGCGCGATGGGTGCAGCGACCAAATGGTCATCCGCGCCGGGAGCGAGGCGGGACGCGAAACGCGTCACGAAATCACCGAGCCCATCCATGTTTTGCTGCGCGAATCGAGCCCAAACGGAAGCTACAACGCCGTGGCGGTTGAAGCTGAGGAAGGCACGACCATCCTGGCGTTCAAGCCCGTGCTTCATGACGCGTGGTTGCAGGGAATTGGATTACAGAAATAAGCGGAGCGCGGAGCATCGCTCCGCTCGAATTTGCGTGGAAGCTTGCGGAGTCCCGCCATGGCGGGACTCCGCGCTCCGTAGTTCGCCACTTTGCGGAGGTTTCCCGTGGGGTTATTGCCGCCGCCGAAACTCGGGTTTCCCCGCGTTGGAGTCCATCCGCGCCGCGAATACGTTCTACCTACCGTTAGTTAAATTTAAAAACAGTAGAGCGTTATGAAAAAATTGATATTGATTCTCGGAGCGGCGGCGGCTGTGGTTTTGGCGGGCTGCAATCAAGGTGGAACCAGCGACCAATACGGCACCAGCAGCGGCACCGTAACAGGCAGCAATACCACGAGCCATTCCACGACCACCACAAACTCAAGCCCGACGCCGTAAGACTAACAATTTACGATATACGATATACGATTTACGAGTCGCAAGCCGAGCCCACACGCTCGTCAATCGTCAATCGTAAATACCCAGCGCTCAGCCCCCGCCGATCACTTTTCGCGAAGCGATCGTCTTCACATCCGCCTGCATTTCCGCCGCGCGATATTTCCGGCCCTCAACGAGCGTGATGGCGTCGCCATCGGCCACGTGGAATTTTACCGGAATGCTCTCGCGATGGAGTCCGTCCTTGGCCATGAACACGCAAAAGTGCAAATGCGCCCCGCTCGAAAAGCCCGTGTCCCCTGACAACGCAATCATTTCGCCGGTCTTCACGACCTGCCCGGGATGCACCACCACCCCGCCCTTTTTCAAATGACAATAATGTCCGAGCGTCCCGTCGTCGTGACGGATGAGCACGTAATTATTAAACGGATCAAATTTGATGCTCGGGCCGCCGCGATCGGAATCGTCCTTCACCTTCACGACCAACCCGCCGCGCGCCGCGCAGACCGCCGTGCCCTCGGGCATCTGCCAATCGATGGCATATTTGTTCGAGCCTTGATGGCTGAATTTGCCGTTATAACCCTGCGTGATGCGATGCGTCGTGCCCGGCGCATAGGGCAGTGAATAAACGTAATCGTCCGGGACCGCCACGCTGCTGCCGAGCTTGTAATAATTGGTGAAGGAATATTCCCATTGCTGGTTCGTGTCGGCCGGCGCCAGCGTGAACGCCGCGGTTTCACCCGGCTTGAACGTGGCCGTGTAAGGGAACGCGACGTCACTCTTCAAATTCTGCGTGCTGAAATCAAAGGTCATCGTGACCTCAGTCAGCTCGGAATTTTCGACGAGAAAATGCGTGCTGCCGCCCTGGCCGCGTTCGGTCTTGAGCTTGACGTTGGTTTTATCCGTCACGGCGGCGCCCACCGGCAGCGGTTGCGGCCAAAGGCACACGACACCGGTCAACATCAGCGTGAGAACGAAAAGAGAACGAATGATTTTTGGATTCAATTTGAGTGGTTTCAATAGCGTCGGCATTGAAAAAGTTGTGTTGCGCTCAGGCCGCCATGGGCAGGGACTTGGTGCGCGTGCGCGAAGGTGGCCGCACCGGCATCGAGCGCGGCAGCGGTTCGCCGAAATCGGGAAAGCCGTCGCTGCTCCAGTAAAATTGCTTGGCGTGAACGTCGCGGTCTTCCCATCCGTGCTGGCGGCTCGATTTGGAGTGATAAACGATCCAGTCCTCCGTCTGGCAAAGTGATTTCACGAACGAGCAATGGCCCACGCCCCAGACCCGCTCCGTTTTTTGGAACACTGGCCCGTGCTTGCGCCACTGCGCGGGATTGAGAATGTCCCGGGTGTTGTTGTGCAGCATGCCGAGGCAATAATCGGCCGTCCAACTGGCACTGGCGGAATAGACGATGAATAAATCGCCGTTGCGGCGGAGCACCTGCGGCCCTTCGCAAATCGGCATCGCCACGCGCTCCCATTTTTCCTGCGGCGTCGCCAGCAGCACCCGCTCGCCGGAAATCCGCGCCGGGTCGCTCATGGGCGCGATGTAAAGATTTTGTTGGCCGTCCTTTTTGCCCGGCCAGCCGGACCAGATGAAATACTTGCGGGCGTTATCGAGCGTCAGCACCGTGCCGTCAATCGCCCATCCGCCGGTATCCAATTGCCCGCGGCAGATATATTTACCGCGCGGATCCGAGCCTTCGGCCTCCAGCACCCACATGCGGTGATTGGCATTTTCGCCATTGTCGGCGGCATAATAAATAAACCAACGCCCATCGATCAGGTGCAATTCCGGCGCCCAGACATTATCGCAATTGGCCCCGCGCTCCGGCGCGCTCCAGACGCGCACTCCCGCGTCGATGCCGATGCCGGCGATGGTGCGCGAACGCCGGATGTAAATGTGCCGCTTGTTCCGGGCTTCACAGTAGAAGTAAAATCCGCCGTGAAAAATCATCCACGGGTCGGCCGAATGCGGTGGCAGGATCGGGTTTATAGTTTTGCTCGTTTAGTTGTTCACGTCGCTAAAACGAACGCCACGCACGGCGCCCGCTTCGAGGACAGAATCCTTTAACGGTCAAAATCGTGAAATCGGCACCGGTCTGATTCTGGTGTCGTGGTTTGTCTGACAGGTGGAAGAGGTCTTTCCCGGAATGATGCAGTTAGGATGGGGAGCGCGCCCGCCTCGGGCGCCGTTCGGCGCGCCTCGCGCCGAACACGTG
>DASXHY010000610.1:0-5164 GCA_036488095.1 Verrucomicrobiia bacterium
CGGCGCGCGCGCCCTCGTATTGAACGAAAGACTGCAATTTTGGATTCCAAAATTTTTCGTAAATGTTGCCCGTGCGTTTCGATTGGCACGGGCGAGTCGCCCGTGCCACTAAGAGCCTATAACAAAATGAGGAACGGGCGCGCTGTTTTGTGGCGGGGGTGCGGCAAGGCGCGACGAAGGAAGATAGCCGCAGCGCTCTCTGACTGAGGAGCAACGCCGCCAGACGCCCGCCAGAAAACAGCCCTCCGGGTTGCCGATCTTTGGCGCTGCTGCTGCGTTGCTCGTCGGTCGAAGATCCATAAAGAATATTCTCCCTCCTCGCGCCTTGCAGCAGCCCCAAATCTCCGTCAACGCGCCCATTCCTCATTTTTTTATAGGCTCTAACCCTCACTGGGCGTTGGAAAGGCGTTCGTCCAGGTTCCACGCGGCGCTGATGAGGGCGATGTGGGAGAGCGCCTGGGGAAAATTGCCGAGATGCTCGCCGCGCGCGCCGAGTTGTTCGCCGTAAAGGCCCAAATGATTCGCATACCCGAGCGCCTTTTCGAAAATGAAACGCGCCTGCTTCAAATCCCCCGCCCGTGCGAGACATTCGACATACCAGAATGAACATGGAGAAAAAGTCCCTTCGTGGCCGTGCAGGCCGTCCGCGGCGGCTTTTTCCGGCCGATAGCGATACACGAGCGAATCCTCGACGAGGTTTTCTTCAATCGCTTTCATCGTGGATTTCCATCGCGGATCCGTGGGGCTGAGGAACTTCACCAGGGGCAAAATCAGTGAGGCGGCATCCACGGCGCGCGCGCCCTCGTATTGAACGAAAGACTGCAATTTTGGATTCCAAAATTTTTCGTAAATGTTTTTGTAAATCTCGTCGCGGATGCGATGCCAGCGCACCAGCGGCGCGGGGAAGGAACGGCGTTGCGCCAGTTTCATCGCGCGGTCAATCGCCAGCCAGCACATGGCGCGCGAATACAGGAATTTTCGCGCGCCGCCGCGGACTTCCCAAATTCCATCGTCCGGCTTTCTCCAATTTTTGCATACCCATTCGACCAGCTTCACGATGTACGTCCAAAAATCGTAGGAAATCGGTTCGCCGTGCTTGTCATAAATGAAGACCGAATCCATCAACTCGCCGTAGATGTCCAATTGCAACTGGTCGCTGGCGGCATTGCCGATGCGCACGGGACGGGAATTGAGGTAGCCAGCGAAATTCTTGAGAATGGACTCCGGCAAATCACGCTCTCCATCGAGCCGATACATCACTTGCAACGGTTTCCCCGGTTTCAATTCGCGACAGCGCAGTTCCATCCAGCGCATGAATCCGCGCGCCTCTTCGGTGTAGCCGAGGCGCATCAGCGCGTAGAGCGTAAACGACGCGTCGCGGATCCAGGTGTAGCGATAATCCCAGTTGCGCGCGCCGCCGATTTTTTCGGGCAGGCCGAACGTGGGGGCGGCCACGATTGAACCGTGCGGCTCCGAGGTCAGAAGTTTCAGCGTGAGCGCGGAACGATTGACCATTTCACGCCAGCGCCCGCGATATTTCGAGTGCGCCATCCAGGACAGCCAATAATTCATCGTTTCCTTGAATGCGTCGGAGACATAATCGGGATTTGCCGAAGGCGATTCGCCATCCGCCTCCTCCAGAATGAATGAAGCAATCTGGCCACCGCGCAATTTGAAGGCCGCCTCCGCCGCGCCGTTCCGAATCTTTAACGGAACGCTGCTGCGCAAACGCAAAGCGGGAAGCGCCTTGTTTCGGGGGATGAAAATGATTTCGTGCGGTTTTTTTTCGATGGCGTGGCTGGTGCGGCCGTAATCGAACTTCGGCGCGCACACCATGCGAAAATGAATTTCTCCCCGGACCACTTTGACGCGGCGCACCAGGTTGTGGCTGTGCCCCAGATGTTGCATGGCCATGAAATCGGAAACGGAAGCGATTCCATTTTCGCCAAGAAAACGAGTCAGCAGGATATTTGTGTCGGGCAGATATCTTTGCCGATGTCTAAATTCACAGGACAAGGGCGTGATTTTGAAACTGCCGCCTTTCTTGTCATCCAACAGCGCCGCGAAAATGGTCGGTGAATCGAAACGGGGGAAACACATGAAATCGATCGACGCTTCGAGGCTGACCAGCGCCGCCGTGGTCAGGTCACCAATGACTCCGTAATTCTCAATCGGCTGGTAACTCATGGGGGATTTTTTGCCGGAACTTGAGCGGGTCCAGCTAAAATCTTCTCCAAGATACCATGCGCCCGGATTTCCACATTGGGGCGTTTCCCCATTGGGGATAGTGGCATGGGCGTCTCGCCCGTGCGTTTCTCTCTTCCAAAACTCCTTTGAATCACACGGGCGGGACGCCCGTGCCACTACACTTCATTTGGAATCGAATTCGGCGAGTTGTTTTCTTGCTGCGGGCAGATCGTTGGCGACGACGGCGTTGAAAACGGCGTCCAATTTTGGTTTGACGGCGTTGTTGGTGCTGAATCGACAACGCAGGTTGAACAGCCGGCCGGCCAGTTCCAAATCGTTCGTGCGATAGGAGAAATTTGAGTCCATGTATAACCGGCGATGTTCCTGGATGATTTGCAGGTCGCGGTATCCATATTCGACGGTTGGCTCGACCATCGTTCCCTCGCCGAAATCATTCCAGGTGACGACCTGGGCCATGGCGCTATTGTTGGTGAGCGCACGGCCGAGCGTGGCGCGCAGGATGTCGCCCTGTTTGTCGCCGAGATAACCCCAGTAGTCGCGCACGCCGGCTTGCTGATAGATGTCGTGGAAACGCGGAAATCCGCTGCTGATAAAAGCGGGCCACGCGCTGCCGTTCTGTTGAAAGCTGGAGAGATAACCCTCCAATGCCGCGCCGGACAGGACGCCTTCCGTTCCCGGAGCCTGGCTCAACCACATGGGCGGCCAGTCAAACGCGCCCACACCCGCAGCCACGCGATTGTCCTCGGTGAAAAATGCCGGCGGATTGGTCAGCACGGAAAATATCGTCTGCCATTGCGCGTTGGTCTTGAAATATTGCGGACCGAAATTCAGCAGGACGGGGTGATCGTTCCACCGCAGATAACTCGCGTCGGCGAAATAATTCGTTTGCACGTACAACATGGTTTGCTGCGCATGCGTCAGTGCATTGCTGGCCGCGATGTAACCGCCGCTGATCTCCTGTTGAATGGTCTGATCCTCGTAGCAGAGGCAGAATTTCAGCCCGGCGCGGCGGGCGTATTGGAAGATGGCCGCGGTTCGCTGATTGTTGACGCCGTAATCCAAATATTCGTCCGGACCGTACCAGTCGACGATGATGCCATCGATGCCGGAAAGTTTCATCAGCAACACGTGATATTCGAGCACGGCCGGATCCGCTGAATCATAAGGCCCGATCAATGGATAATACCAGGAAGCGATTTGCCGCTCGCCCGCCGCGTTGATGGTGTCCGGATCGAAATGGTTCATCGTCCAGTGCCATCCCCAATTCGGGCTGTAGGGCTTGGCGACGTACCAGGGCATGTAATAGACGAGCAGCGGCTTGGCCGCGGCCTCCCAACTCCACGACAACCCGAGCAGCGCGAAAACCACCAGTTGAATGCGGATACGTTTCATTCAGCTTTCAGATTCGATGATGCAATTTTCCTGGCGCCAGCGGCGAGAACAAAACCCGCAAGCTGAATGCCGAAGTCCGAAGTTCGAAATCCGAAAGAAATCCGAAGTCCGATTCGCCGCCAGCAGAACGCCAAAAAATCGCGGTTTGAAAGCACCTTGATAAATCCGCCGCGCTATTACGTTGCGGCTTCGGTATTCGGGCTTCATTCGGCATTCGGATTTCAGCATTCGGATTTATCCACGGATATTCTCACGGTTGGCTGACTCGCAAGAAACCCGCGCTGTTCGCGGGCAGCGTGATGGTGTCGGTCGTTTGAGCGCCGCCGGATGGGATGCCGGTCGCCAATACGTTATTGCTAAACGGATCCGAGGCAAGGTTGGAGGAATATTGCACGGAGTAGGTCGCGCTCGGCGTGGAGTTCCAGGTCAGGGTGAATTGGTGCGTGGCGGGATTATACGCGGACGAAGTGATGACGATTGACGCCGGCGCCGTTCCGCTGACGGTAATGGAGCCCGAGGTCAGGAGATTGTCCGTCCAACTCAGCCCGGAGGAAAGTGGAGGATAGCTCGTGGAATCAAATGCGCCGTTGTAATTCGTGGCTGAGAAGAATTTGTAGGTCTTTCCCGGCGTGGGAGCGGGACCGGAATTGATCACATTGAGATTTCCGGCGTAATATAGTGTCATCGGATTCGTCGCGTACGTTTGCATCACGAGTTCATTGGTATTGGCGAGATCGAAAATGAGCGTTCCTGTCAGAGTCGGCGTATTGGTCGTGAGCGTGATGGTGGTGGCAATCTGATAAGTTCCGCTGACTCCGATGGTGGGAATTTTGATGGGGTTGCCGGCAATCGCGCCTGAACCGGTAAAGTTGATATTTCCGTAACCTTTGCCGACGATCAATCCCTGATTAGTGAGGCTTCCGCCAACGCTCCACTGAATCACATCGGAGACATTCCAGCCGACGGAATTGCTGGTCACGAGGACATTTCCCTCGAAATTGTTGGCCCCGGCGGCGCCGTCCAGGTCCAGCATGAGGCCGCCGATGGTGGTGTTGCTCATCACTGTCAGATTGAAGGATGAACAATCCCAAACCGCGTTTGTCCCCAGCACCAGATTGCCTTGAATGGTGAAATCATCACCCTGCTGCACCTTGATTTTACCGATTACGGTCATGTCGCCGGCAATCGTCATTGGCGTGGCGGCAGTGTCTAACACGATACCATTATAGAAGTCCTGTGGATTGGTGGTAACCGTATTGCTGAAAACGAGATTGTAATAATCCGTACGCCTCGCCCAGAACGGATTTGTGGTGTAAACCACGGTATTACCAACGGCAGTGGCGTCGAGGTTGGTCAGCGAGAAGGTGCCAGAGCCGTACGTCGGATCAACAACCTGCAGGAAAGCATTGGTCCCCATTACCACAGTGCCGCTGCCATAGATGTACGAAGCGGCGGCATTGGACCGCACAGTCACAACGACAGGATCTTCGATATCAACACTATCGTTCGTTCCCGGAACAATTCCATTCGGCCACGGCGCATCCGGGACGGTGGACTCCCAATC
>DASXHY010000005.1:0-3144 GCA_036488095.1 Verrucomicrobiia bacterium
TGCCAGCCGCAGAATCTGCGCACGATTCACGGCAACCAACAGCCGCCGATCGACGTATCCCAGTTGCCGCCGATTCAGCCGCAGCCAGGACCCGGCGAAACAAACAATGCCAATATTCCGTTCCCGACCGAATTCCCCAACCATACCAACTGGGTGGAAGATGCCAACCAGTTCAAAGCGAACACAGTCCATTTCATGTTCGACAGCTCCGTAATACGCTCGGCCGATAAATCCAAAGTGTCCGCCGTGGCCGATTATCTGAAGCAAAACGCGCAAGCCGCCGTTCGCGTGGAAGGCAATTGCGATGAACGCGGCACCGAGGAATACAATCGCTCGCTCGGCGAACGCCGCGCGTTGGCCGCCCGCGAGGAACTCGTCGGCCTTGGCATCACTCCCGACCGCGTCGACACCATCAGTTACGGTGAAGACAAACCCGTGGATCCCGGCCACAACGAATCGGCCTGGAAACAAAATCGCCGGGACGAATTCATTCTTTTGACGCCGCCTAAATAATTCGAACATGAAACCGTTCAAATCGAAAAGTCTATTGGTGCTGGGATTGGCGCTCAGTTTTGTCGCCGCCGGCTGCAAACACAAGCCGCCGCCGATCACGCATTTCCCGAACTCGGGCATGAACGGCAGTTCGGACAATCTCGGCAATGCCGGAACGTTGGGGAACGGCGAGCCGTCGCCCATGGGCGGCGGTGCCACGGCCAATTTCAATCCTGACGACATGAACCAGGACCGCGCCGCGCTCGCGCCCGAAACGATTTATTTCGACTACGACAGCTCGGTCATTAAATCCGGCGACCAATCGAAACTTGCCGCCGTTGCTTCCGCGCTGACCTCCGATCCCTCGGCCAAGCTGCTCGTGGAAGGTTATTGCGACGAACGCGGCACCGAGGAATACAATCGCTCGCTCGGCGAACGCCGCGCCCTGGCCGCGCGTGAGGCGCTGGCCAACGCCGGTGTCGATGCCAGCCGCATCGCCACCCGCAGCTACGGCGAAGATCGCCCCGCCGACCCCGGCCACACAGCGTCAGCCTGGGCCAAAAACCGCCGCGACGAATTCGTCCTGCTGCATCCCAAGTAACTTTTTGGGTGGCAAGGCGTCTTGATAGTGCGTTCGTAGTTCCGCGTTTACGCGGTACCGGGCGAATCGAGGGTTGAGCCGCGTAAATGCGGAACTAAAGCCGAAAACCGCGATTATTTCGGGGTAATTTCAGGTGCGCCCGGCCTAAATTTAAGGGTCTTTTGGCGCTTTACTATTATAGCCTGCCGGCTTAGTGTTATCGTCGTAGGTCAGTTATATGAATACAATGTTTGCAGCAATGCTTGGTGGGTGGGAAGTATTTGCCATTTTGGCCGCTATTTTGATTTTGTTCGGTTCGAAAAAGCTGCCCGAATTGGCCAAAGGCTTGGGGCAAGGCATCCGCGAGTTTAAGAAGGCTACCCGCGAAGTGACAGACGAGATTCAGAATGCGGGCGACGACGTGCCGACGCAACCACAGCGCAAGCTGCCGGCGGCCACGCCCCGTCCCGTTGATGAACAGCGGGTTGTCTCCCAGTCTCCCGGTACAGAGCCCAAGGCCTGATTGCTTCCTGAGCATTCCCATTAATGGCCGACGACCAAGAACTCCTTGAAGAGGAACAGGAAGGCGGCCCGGTTAAGAGTTTCCTCGAGCACCTCGAAGATCTTCGATGGGTTTTAATTAAAAGCATCGCGACACTCGCTGTCGCCATGTTCGTGTGTCTCCTGGCGGGTAACTACGTCGTCGGGATCATCAAATGGCCGTTGACTCAGGCAAGGGTCAGCTATCCGGCAGCGAACCAGATCGTCACTGTCCGTCTCGGGAACAATCGCCTCGGGACTTATCAACTGACCCCGCAACAGCAGGAGCTTTTCGCGCTTAGCACCAATCGCTTTGTCGCCGTGCAGATCGAGCCGGTCACGTCCGGCACGAATCACCTTCTTTCGTGGCGCATTGATTCGGATCCGGAACTCGCCCGTCAGGCGCAGCGAGCTCAGATTGAGCTCATCAACCTCAGTCCCGCCGGCGGATTTTTTGTCGCTTTCCAGGTGGCGTTCTATGGAGGAATGGTGCTGGCCGGACCTTTCCTTTTCTATTTCATCGCCACTTTCATTTTTCCAGCGCTCAAACTGAACGAGCGAAAGTACGTCTATCGCGGTTTGTTTTACGGCGTTGGGCTCTTCATAGGGGGCGTGGCGTTTTGCTATTTCGTCCTGATGCCCGTGGCTTTGTCGGCTTCGCAAATGTATTCACAGTGGCTCGGCTTGGGCGCTTACCAATGGAAAGCTGAGGAATATATCAGCTTCGTTTGCAAATTCATGCTCGGCATGGGGCTTGGATTTGAACTCCCCGTCGTCATTCTCACCCTCGTTAAAATCGGCGTCATTGGCTACCCGACCCTTTCCAAGGCTCGGCGCTACATGATCGTGATCAATTTGATTCTGGGCGCCGTGCTGACCACTCCCGAGGTCATCACCCAGCTCACCATGTTTGTGCCGCTGCAGCTTTTGTATGAAGTCAGCGTCTGGGTGGCCTGGTATTGGGAACAACCCGACCGCGCCAAGGCGCGGCGCCGTCTGATATCGGTGATATGCGGCATCGTTGCCGTAGCCGTTTTAATCTGGCTCGCCTACAAATACGGCTGGCCTTGGGCGCAGCAGCACTGGCACATCGGGAAATAAAGTTGGAGTTCACGCTTTAGCGTGTGCTCGCGAAAAAGGCTAAAGCCGAACTTCGGCGAAGTTTTTGGATCACGGCGTCCAACTGCCATACGAACCGGGCTGAAGGTGCGGCAGATAATTCCAGAAATCAGATTCCGATGCCGACGATTCAGATGGCGCATCGTGGCGAACGCTGGCGCAGCCTGATTGGGCAAGCACAGCCAGTCCAATAAGGCAGCAACGAACAATCAGCTTTTTCATAGCTTGTTTGTTAGCTTTGTTTCCCTGTGCACGAGTGAATTTAAAGCACAATTTTCCCGAGCGGCAAGGAATTTGGAACCACCAATCCACCCATCCAAAAATCCATTAATCCCGTCCGCCCCGCCCTCCGCCTTCTTCCTTCTCACTTCTCACCTCTCCCCTCCGAGCTCCCTCAGGTAAACTCCGCACTT
>DASXHY010000645.1:0-6412 GCA_036488095.1 Verrucomicrobiia bacterium
CCGTTCCGTCAAAGGCGATGTATTTCAATGGCTGACCGAAACCGCCGCCGAGAAAACCGACGTCATTCTCGGCAATCTCATTCTGCATCATTTTAGCGACGCGCAATTGTCCACCCTGTTCGCAGCGGCGGCGCAAAAAGCCACCGCGTTGATCGCCGTCGAACCGCGCCGCAGCGGCTGGCCATTGTTTTGCACGCGGTATCTTTCGCTCATCGGCTGCAATCCGGTCACCTGCCACGATGCGCCCGTGAGCGTGCAGGCCGGATTCACCGGCCGCGAACTTTCGGCACTTTGGCCAAAGAGCGGCCAATGGGAATTGCTCGAACGCCGCGCCGGCCTGTTCAGCCATCTTTTTATCGCGCGACGAAAGGTTTAAAGCATGGCCTCAACCAAACCCATCACGATTGTTGGTGGCGGGCTGGCGGGCCTGACACTTGGCATCGGCTTGCGCCAGCGCGAAATCCCCGCCGTCGTTTGGGAAGCGGGCGCTTACCCGCGTCACCGCGTCTGCGGCGAATTCATCAGCGGAAACGGCCTCGGAGTGTTGCGGCGGCTTGGTTTGCTCCCACTGCTCGATAAAGCCGGTGCCGTCAACCTCAACACCGCCGCCTTCATTTCCGGCCCGAACCGTTCGCCCGTGCGCCAATTGCCCTCCGCCGCGCTCGGCCTCTCACGCCATCGGATGGATGCCGCGCTCGCCGAAGAATTTCAACGCCTCGGCGGCGAACTTCACACCCGCGCACGCTGGCCCGTTGGAGTTCAAGCTTCAGCTTGTCCCGGCAATCCCAAACCTGAACCCCCGCCGGAGGAAGCCATCGTCCACGCCACCGGCCGCCGTGCGCAACCGACCGAAAACGGCTGGCGCTGGTTCGGCCTCAAAGCCCACGCCACGAATGTGAACCTCGCTGCCGACCTCGAAATGCACGTCTCAGCGAACCATTACATTGGCGTTAATCGAATCAACAGCGGCGAAGTAAACATCTGCGGCCTTTTCCGCGAACGCACCGGCCAAGCGCCGGCGTCGGGATTTGATCGGCTCCGCGGCAAACCCGGGACGTCATTGCACGAACGGCTCGTTTCCGCGCGCTTCGACGAAAACTCGCTTTGCTCGGTCGCCGGCCTGTCATTGAAACCCAGGCGCGCCACTGAGAAAACCGAGTGTTGCATTGGCGATTCCATCACGATGATTCCGCCGGTCACCGGCAACGGCATGTCCATGGCCTTTGAATCCGCCGAACTGGCCATCGCTCCCCTCACGCACTACAGCCGTGGTGAAATGAATTGGGCGGAAGCCCGCGACGCCATCGCGCGCGCCTGTGACACCGCCTTCGCGGAGCGGCTCGCGTGGGCGCATCGTTTGCAATGGTTGATGTTTTCACCCGTCCTGCGAACGTTCGTTGGAAAATTTCTGTTAAACTCCGACGGCATCTGGAATTTTTTGTTCGCGAAAACACGATAATTGAGTTTCGATGAAACAGATCATATTGAGAAAATACTCCGGTGAAGAAGCCCATTTCCATCCTCTCCAGAATTTCGCTGCTTTCGATTGCCTTGGCGGCGCTCTTGTTCACCTTGCCCGCCTTGGCCGACCTGGTCCTCACCAACGACACGATGGTCACCACGTGGTCTGATTCTCTTGCTCGGGGGCAATTCGGCCAGCGGGAGAATTTTTTCCTGGGGAGCTTTTTCATAAATTATTATCCGCAATATTTTATTTCTTATCGCGACCACAGCCGGAGCGGCGCTTCCAATCTCGAGATGCTGACCAATCGCGTGCCCGCGTACGGCATCCCGGACGCCGGAGCGTGCAATGGAAAAACCAACAGCCTGAACTTTTTCTACGTGAGCGCGAATGGCAGCCCCGATTCGGACGACTCCTACGATTCCAATTCGATTTACGGCTTTTTCAAGGGTTTGCTCCAGTATCCAACCAACACATATAATCGTTTTGGAGTTCTGACGAACGACTGGACCGAGCCAAACGCGCAGGCTCTCTTTCAAAGCGTGGTGATGGGCGGTTTTCCCTACAACATGCCGGATGGTGGCGTCGAGGCTCGCGATTTTTCTTATGGCGCACGCAACGCGGCGCTCGAGGATGGCGTTCCATTTGTCGATTCCTGGTCCAATCTCCTGAATGTCGTCACCAATGCCTATTTCAACGGGCCCAATCTCTGGTTCAACGCCCCGTCGTATGATCATCCGGCAAATGAACTGCAGTTGATCTGGACTTTGACCACGCTGCGGAGCCTGGGAGTGGATACAAACACCTACACCGCCGTTATTGATTTCAATGGGGCGACCCTGTCGTCCACAAATCATTGCACCGTTACGGGTCTGTCCCGCAACGGGAACAGCATCGCGTTCACCTTCCGCGCGGATCGAATGGCGCCCGGATTTTATGTGCCGGATGGTGAGATCACCAACGACTGCCGCGGCGCTTTCACCTTGATGCCGTCGCTCGGCAGCCAGTTCTGTGAAATTCTTAGAATCACCAATCTCCCAACGGGAAACTATGCCCTCAACATTGACGGCAGCAACGTCGTGACGGTCTCGTCCGCGCAGTTTGCCGCCGGATACAATAATTTCACCAACTACAGCGGGCCGTTTTGGGCCCAAAAGAAAGAGATTCTCGGGCTGATGTGCGACCTGCTCGACGTGTCACGCTCGGACGCCTCGTCCGATGCGCATCCGTTCGAGAACGTGCTGATAGAAAATTATGAATCCTTCGCCAAAGCTCGCTGGCCGACGAACGCGGGTGTGAATCCTTACATTGCAGTGATGTCAGATCGTGAAGCAGAGCTTCAAGCGGAAGATATTTTGATCCACTCCGCGGCACAGCAAACGAACCACACGGTCACCGTCACCCTCCTGCCATCGCCCCCCTCTTTGAATATCGCAAGAATGGGAAATGAAACGGTGCTTTCATGGACGAATCCGGGCTACTTGCTTCAATCCGCACCCTCTCTTCCAGGTCCTTTCACCACCCTTCAGAATGCCACCAACCCTTACACGAATCCCATCTCCGGGCCGATGGAATTCTTTCGCTTGGTGACAAATCAATGACTTCCCGGTTCCGATTGGATTTTAGTGAGGCTTGATTCCTTTGCGAGTTGATCCAGGAACACGGTCACCACGCTTTGCACTTTGCGCCGCTGACGCTGAACAAACCATCCGACGAGCGGCAGCGTGAGCAGGACGAACCACGGCCAGATCCGCTCAAAGCCCATCACCCCAACGAACAACAATTCCATCCCCAGCAACCCCCAAAAAATGACCTTCGCCTGGAACGACCAAACCGCGCGCAATCGGCAGCGGACCAAATGACGCTGCTGCGGATGATCCTCGACGACGGTGGTCAGCAGCAAATGACTCCAGCGGCTGCCGTTGATTTCCACGTCGTAATTGCTCCAGCCGACATCCGATTTGTTCGGCCAGCCGCGTTCCTGGAGCCGCCGGAAAATTGCAGCCACAAAATCGAGGCGATCGATTCGTTCGCCCGCCCAGTATTGCACCTCGTCCAATGGCTGGCCGCCATGAAAAAGCGCCACTGAATCCAACGATTCCTGCGCCGCCAATTCCAATGGCCGCTGCGCCAGCCGGCCCTGGTAACGCGCCATTCCGCGAACAATCGGCTGCAAAAGAAAGAGCAACGCCACCAGCGGACGCGACCACCACTTGATTTTATTCCCCGGCAATTCCGCCTGCGCTCCGGCCAGCGCGCAGACACCCGCCGGGATCAACAGGCTCGCGATGGCCACCGGCAGCAAATAATGAAATATCCCGGTCAAAATCCACAACGGTATGGTCACAAACAAATGATATTCCAGTGTCGTGCAAAACATCAGCGTACCGGACGGTTCGGGCGCGTATATTTTCTGGAATCCCGCGCTGCCGAAAAGGCCGTGATAAATGACCGGCGCGCGCAACTCGACGCCATACTTGGACGCCGCATAAATCCGCCCGTGCCAGATGCCGCCGCCGAACGAATTAAAGTTCTCCGGATGTTTCCGCACCAGCAGTGCCTCGGCTTCGCCGTAACCTTCCTGTTGTTTCAAGTACGCGCCCACCGTCGAACGCCGGTAATGCCACACGAATGCGGATGGGCTGAACCCGATTTTGCAACCCGCCTCCTGCAAGCGCCAGCACACATCGACGTCATCGCCCGCCTTCGCAAATATCGGATCGAAGCCGCCAATTTCCTCCAGCGCGCGTTTATAAAAAGCCATGTTGCAGCCAGGAATGTGTTCCGCCTCGCGGTCGGTCAACATCACGTGCGCCGGGCCGCCGGGCGAAACCATCACAGCCGCTGCCACCCGCGAATCCTCCGGCGGCAACAAATTTGGACCACCGACGCCGACGAATTCGCTGCCCGCCAGGCTGCCCACGAGATAATAAAGCCAATCCTCATCCGCTCGGCAGTCGGAATCCGTGAACGCAACAATTTCGCCGGTGGCCGCCGTAATCCCGGTATTCCGCGCCACCGAAAGCCCAAAATTCCTTTCGTGACGAATGCAAACCACCGGCGGCGCATTCGGAGTGATACGCCCTACCTCGGCGGCAATTTTCTGCGTCGCATCAGTCGAGCCATCATCCACCAAAATGATTTCGTAATCGGGATAATTCAGCCGTTGCAGCGATTCCAGGCATGCTTTCAAAGTGCGCGCGCCGTTATAACTCGCCACCACCACGGAAACCTTTGGGTAGTTGGCCAAAGGAAAATGAGGCGCGGCGCGAAACATCTTTTTAACCGCCGAGTACGATTCCTTCGGCCACCGATCGCGCGAGACCAGCCCCATTTCCCACCCTTCAACCTGCCGCCCATCTTTCTGCCATTCGTCCGTAAAAGTGAAAACAATCGTGCCGGCCAGACCCGCGCGAAAGGAGTCTTCAATTTGCCAGGACAACATTTCGCATTTGCGCGCCTCGCCTTCGCGCAGGGAATCAATGCCGAATTCGCCGAGCACCAGCGGCTTGGTGTCCGCCATCATCTGGAGCCGCGCCAGATAATTTTTAAACGCCGGCTCACGATGCAGGTAAACGTTGAACGTAATGAAATCCACCGCGCGCGGTCGCAGAAATTCCGTCGATGGAAAGTTACTATATGTGCAGAGGCAGCCGGGATCCACCCGCCGGGCTTCAAAAACCAGTTCGTCAATAAAACCCGCCGCCGCTTCCGCGCCCGTCCAGCGGATGATGTCCGGCGGGATTTCATTCGCGATACTGAATGCGAACACCGCGGGATGGCGCGAGCAGGCGGACACTGCATTGCGCACGGCTTCGCGCGCTTCAGCCCGGCGCGCGGCGGTATCAAAACTCAGGTGTTTGTTCCACGGGATGTCCACCAGCACTTTAATCTCCCGCTCGTCCGCCATATCCAGAAACCACCGCGGCGGGACGTGATAAACGCGAATGACATTCGCGCCCAGTTCGCGAATCTGGTCCAGGTCGAGCGCGGTTTGTTCCGGCGCGGCAAAAGGCTGGCCTTGCGCATTGGGCGGAAGCGGCCCATACGCGATGCCTTTGACGTAAAATTTTTTGTCGCCCAACCGGAAAAACTTGCCATCGACAACGACGCGCGGCCGGGGCGAACCTGCGACTGCCATGTGCATTAGACGGCGTGGAGGCCGGATTTAATCATTTGCGCGTGGATAACAGATGGGGGGAGGGGACGCAAGCGGGTGTTATCGCATTCACGTTTTACGTTTTACGTTTCACGAGTCAAAATGTCGGAAACGTAAAACGTGAAACGTGAATTTTCCACTTGCCCGCAGGCGAATTCAGCACCCTATTGCCTGCATGAAAGAACTGCCCCACACGCATTCCTGCTTCGTTTGCGGTGAATCGAACGCCATCGGGTTGCGGCTCCGCTTCGAGACCGACGGGCGCATTGTGCGAACGCATTTTACTCCGAGTCCCGAGCACATCGGCTTCAAAGGCGTGGTCCACGGCGGGATTATTGCCACGCTGCTGGATGAAATCATGGTCTGGGCCTGCGCGGTCGAGACAAAACGTTTCGGCTACTGCGCTGAAATGACCGTGCGCTACCTCAAACCGCTCCGCCCCGGCGAAAAAGTCATCGCCACGGGCGAATTGGCCGCCAATCGCCGCGACAAAATTTATGAAGCAAAAGCCGATCTAAAAAATCAGGCCGGCGAACTACTGGCAAGCGCCACTGCCAAATATCTGCCGGTGAAGACTGCCGACCTAGCCGATATGGCAACGGATTTTGTAGGCGATACCCGCGCGTTGAAAAATCCTTAAAAATCCTTAAACCTCTTCCTTGTAGGAGACGAGGTGACGAGTCTCTGATTGATTCTCTCAAAGCCGGAACGATGCAGTTGGGAAGGGGAGCGCGCCCGCCTCGGGCGCTGTGAGACGCGCCCTCGCGGCTCACTTTGAGGCATGAAATCAT
>DASXHY010000649.1:0-2527 GCA_036488095.1 Verrucomicrobiia bacterium
GCCGCCGGCAATCTGCGAAAACTTCGTCACGCCCGATGAAAGATTTTTCGACCATCGATGGATTTCCCCCCGCGTTTTGGAATCGGTCTCCAGCTCTTCCACCAAACCGAACGTGTCCGGCAACGGCAGCCCGCCCTTGAGCAACAATCCAATCGTTGAAGCCGTGTGCGCCAGCCGCGCTTCCCGGAACGCCGGCAGCCGCCATCCCACCGCCTCCCGGAGCCTTGGCACAAACAACACCGCCAGCAACCCGGCGCATAAGCTTCCGAAAAAGACCGGGAATATCCAAAGGTTGTGCAGCAGCGGCAGCGTCGCGCGCGTCGCCGCCGGAAGTTGAGATCCTTCCACGAGGCCAAACACGAACGCGTTCCAGGCCGGCAGCAAATAATGACTCCACGCGTAGAAAAAAATCAGCGACACCAAAAACGCCACCACCACCACGATGCACGGATAAACCATCAACCCCTTCAATCGCGTCCAGAGATTGTGTTGGTTCTGGTAATAATCCGCGAGCAGCGTGAGCGCGCCCGGCAGATCGTTGCCCTTCGCGCCCACCAGCACCAGCCGCTTGTAAAGGTTGGGCAACCGGCGATCGCGCAAGGCGTCGCCGAGCGGCCTGCCCTTTTGCAAATCGGCCCCGAGCGTTTCCAATTCCCCGCGCAGATCGCCCCGCCGCATGTCCGCGCACAACCGGCTCAGCGCGCCTTCCAGGGGGATCCCGTCCCGCAACATCGCCGCGAGTTGTTGGTTGAAGAAGGCGAATTCATCGTAATTCATAACATTGTAAAAACCGCCACCAAAAGATTCGACCAGGCAACCCCGCTTTACTCACGCGAACTATTCAAAAGACTTTTAACGCAAAGACGCAAAGGCGCGAAGATACGAAAAACTGATAGGAACCCGCGAATCTGACTTCCGACTTCCGACTTCCGACCTCTCACCTCCAACCTCTGACCTACTCCGCCCCAAACACCCGCCGCAATTCCGCCTCATTCGTAATCCCACCCTCCACCAGCGCGCGCGCATTGTCCGCCAGCGACGGCTTCGCCGTCAGCGCCTCGAACGTGCGTCCCGCAATGTGCCGCCGCATCTCCTCCGTCACGCGCAGGCATTCCACCACCGGCCATCGCCCTTGATAACCCGTTTGCAGACAACCTTCGCAGCCCTTGCCGGAACACTTCTTGCAAACACGCCGCACCAGCCGCTGGTTCATCACCAACGCCATGGACGACGCCACCGCCGATTGATCCGCGCACATCACCAGCAGCCGCTCAAAAACCCCCTTGCACGAACCGGCGTGCAACGTCGAAATAACCAAATGCCCTGTCAGCGCCGCACGCACCGCGATGTTCGCGGTCTCTTCGTCGCGAATTTCCCCAATCACCAGCACCTGCGGATCCTGCCGCAACAAATGCCTCGCCGCCTTCGCGAAATCCAACCCGCGCGCCTCGTTCACTTCCGTCTGCATCACACCCGGCACAATTTGTTCCGCCGGATCTTCCACCGTGATGATATGCCGCCCGCCCAGTTCGCTGAGAAATCGCAGGCACGCATAAATCGTCGTCGTCTTGCCGCTCCCGGCCGGCCCCGTCAACAACAGCAGGCCCGCCGTTTGACGCAGAAAATGCTCCAGCTCCGCGTGCGCGTATTCCGGAAAATCCAATTCGCCCAGCTTCTTCGCCGTCGCGGGATCGAACAGTCGAAGAACAATTTTCTCCCCCGTCACCGTCGGATACGTCGCCACGCGAATGTCATTCCCGCCGCCAATATCCGCATGATCGATTCTTCCATCCTGCGGCAACGTTTCCTGGTAAGTCTTGAGCCGCGCGAGAAATTTAATCCGCCCCAGTACCCGCTCCGCGATCACCTCCGGCAACTCGCTGACCGGCGAAATCACGCCATCCAAACGAAAAGCCACCTCGGCCGTTTTGCCGCGCATCTGCAGGTGAATATCGCTCGCCCCCGCAGCTTCCGCCCGCCGGATCAATTTCTCCAAAATTTCCGGCGCGGATTCCTCCGCAAAATCGCCGCCACGCTGTTTATCATTCGTCCCCGCACTATTTCGCATGGTGAATGGACAAGCCCAAGGCGATTCGCTCACGTGCAAAAACACGTAGGAAAGGCATCTTGCCTGTCTCCATTTTCATATTTCGGCAAGCCTTGAACACGTAGCGCAGGTTGCCAACCTGCTGTATCGCAGACTGCCAGTCTGCGAAGCGTTATTGAATCCTGCGCCCAACAAACCCAAGATTTCTACAAAGCGATTTCATCTATTTATTTCGACAGTGAAGCCAATCCAGAAGCTACCCCCGTGAAAAGGACTTGAAGCACTCCGCCAGGTCTTGGACTGCGGCAGCCCTCTGCCGCTTTCTGAGGCGGGAAAACTACAACCGTCAATAAACCTTCCGCAAATTCGAAGGCAAAATATTCAACTCCGTCCGATACTTCGCCACCGTCCGCCGCGCGATCACAATCCCCTTCTCCTTCAGCATCTTGACCACTTCCTGGTCGGACAACGGCTTCGTCG
>DASXHY010000657.1:0-4531 GCA_036488095.1 Verrucomicrobiia bacterium
ATCGTCCAAATATCCACGACCGCCGAATCCCGTTGGAGCGTACAACAAAAGTCTCATTCCACCTTACTCAAGAAGTGCATAAGCCTGTTTCCCGAGTAACGACAGCATAACGCCCGCATTCGCGAGTCGCACCGATCTTGAGACCTGGCCGCAAGAAAATGCGTTCTAAATTGTAGGTTAACGACAAGACAATATGAACGCTGATGTATACGACCCAAAAACGATAAAGCAGATGTTGCTTAATGTGGTTCTCTTGGACTGGAGGTTAATTGAGGACCGGTATCGCAAAAAGTGGCTGGCCAAACGTAAAAAGCCAATCGTGTTATCGCCAGAACAAGTCGAGGCGCAGGCTAGGCTGAAGCGAGTCAGTCGGCGTTACAACCGACTGCAAAAAACAATCGCTGAGGTCCGCTGGGAATATTTTGATTTGTGTGATGAGCTGAAAAATACTGCGGATAACGCTATGCAACGGCCCCAAGGCCGACTGGCCCGCAGGAGACGGCCAGCCGTAGAAGTATTACCTCCGGAAGAATTGGTGCCCGATGATCCAGGACCACCATCAGTGGTAAGGTGTGGCGCCTTAGGACGGTTAATTCGAGCCAGATTAATGCACTGATTCCAAACGAGTGATGCTTGAGCCAGGGCAGTCACGCTTGCGCTCGACTCGGCGTCGCTCGGAGCCGACCTGGTCTCGTGCGCAATTGAAAAATGAGCGAAGATCACTCCAGCCTCGAAAACTGAGATTTTCGGTGCTGGCGTTTGTTCACGACTATTTTTCACTGTTCACAACTTCGCTCACCTGTTCACGACTTCATTTTCAGGGGACAGAACTGAATCTTAGAACATTCAAAGGGAGTTAAAAATGTAAACAAAAAAATTTCTTGTATAACGGATCGAAACGCGGGCTGATCTTTCATTCTTAATCTTCTTCGAGCCATAACAAATCCACGACCAGTGTCTCAGAGCTTGGCGCAACCGTGGAGTGGCATACGCCATTCCCGTTGACCGGCGTTGCCTGAGCAAAATAGGAGGCCACCAAACCTGCCTTGGCGAGAACTTGGAGTCCGTTAAGCGCTTCGCCCGGAATCGTGATTCCCAGGAAATCCAGATCACCCGGATGAAAGGAAACGCCGCATAGGCCCTCGCCCGATGGGCAGTTTTTGGTCGTCCATAGAAAATGGATGAGGAGTGCGGCGGCCAGATCATCCTCGGATTTGTTCTTGCGCCGGGCCAGCCATCCTTTCAGGAATCGACAGCACTGACAGCATTCCCCGGCACGAGTTGGCCTCCCAGGCGAGTTCTGTGGGGCTTTCAATTTGTCCGCATTCGCGGTTTTCAGGTTTTTCATATTAATTATGCCTTCTGGCCGGTTTCATTACTCCCAGCCAATGTGTGTTTTATTTTTCGATTTTTTGTCTCTGGCCGCCCCTGTCTGGTTTTCCAAGCGGATGGGCCATAATGGATAAAGAACGGATTTCGATTGGAGGGTTTGCTACGAACTTTTCTGTGAGGCGCCTTTTGCCATTTCTGAAGCCCCATGGCGTTCGCTTCGACCATTTCACAGGCAGCCCCAAAACTCGCAATCAACGCAAATCAGTTCTATCCAGGGATAACAATCTTGGCGTGTCGGACAGCAAACCGGCCACCAGCTAAAATGAAGAGAAAAATCGCATGAAAACAAAAACGAAAAACAACATTCACCCCGAAAGCGCCCGTGACAACGTCCGCAGCAAAATGGAGCCGGAAGGCCCTGTGACCAAGCGGCAGATAAAATCCAGAGTCCCGGACGCGGAAACCCGCCTGGCAACGTTGCCCAGTTCTGTCGTTGAGACGCCGGCATCAGCGGATACTTTTGAGAGAGCTGGAGGCGTCAGGAGGGTCACCGCCGCGCGCTTCGACTTGATGAAGCTCGGGGTCCAGTTTTGCCCCGCGGCCAGGGCCGAGAGGCTCGCAAAAGAGGCCGTGCTGCGCTACCTGCGACTTAGAGCCCAGTCTGCCGGTAAAAAGGTCAATTGCGGGGTTGGGGGTATTGTTGGCCCCAAAAGGTGCACGGACGTTCGTTGGCTGTGGGAAACGCTACATAAGATGGCCGACGAGTTTGCCGAATTGATTAACGAAGACCTGGAGAGACTAACCGAGCCGGGCGCCGATCGTGAGACCTTGGTCGGGATGATTTACACCCATGTGCTCTGCATCCGGGCTACAGTCACAATCTCTATGGGAGACGATTGAGATCATAAAGGCTCAGCGTAGCTAAACTGCTGAATTGCAATCATATAAATACTTTTGTCGACTTTATTCGATCTAGGCGACTTTATTCGATTTTGATGACTTTATTCGCAGCCCACACCAGTTCCTGACCAATTCCGGGAACCGGCAATTGTCGCACACCGCATTCGAGTGATCGCAAAAGTCGCGCACGATTTGAATCAGCCCCTGCTGTTCCGCCGCGGTGCGCAAGGCGCGGCGGGAAATATTCCCGAGCAGCCTTTGGCGCGCGAGGCGCAACACGGCGTTGTCCTCGGAAGCTGGCCATCCGTTGAAGCGATTTTCAATTTCGCGCTGCAGTTGCGCATTTTTCCCCTCGAACGCGCGAATCCAGAGCCACGGCAGGATGACGTTCACCGCGAGGTCGGTAACGCGAGATGCGCCCAGCAATGGCTGCGCTTTTTTCAAGCGCGGCGAACGAATGGTCCAGTGCCACGACCAGAATTCATCCGGCCCGGTTTGCAAAATCTCCAAAAGCGCGGCGGACATTTCTCCATCAGTAAATTTCTTCGCGCACAAGCGTTCCAATTTCGCCGGCAGTGTATTCGCCGCCAGCCAGTGCGCCGCGAGGGCGATGCGCCGTTGCGGATGATTGGCCGGACGCTGGCCGTGAAAGCGCCACACCTCGCGCGGCAGGACGCAATCGGAGAATTCCTCGCGCTCGCGCCACCATTGGTCCCACACGGACCGCAAATAGCCGTCCGCACTCGCCTGCGCGCGAGTCAATTCCGCGGGCAACAAACCGGCGACCCCAAGCAAGCGCGCCTGCAACGCGAGTGGTGAACTGCGCGGCGCAAACCAGCGGCCGCGATTTTCCGCGAGGCATTGCATCGGCCAGACATTGTGCTTGTAGCCGAGCGCGCGGAAGATGCCTTCCCACAAGGTTTGCTCCCAGCCCACGTGCCGCGCACGGGCCTGGAACTGCGCGGCCTTGCCATGAAAACGGACCTGCGCGGCTTGCAACAGCAGTTCGCGGATTTTCTCCGGCGGCAATTCACCCAATGGGGCGGAACATTGCCCCCGCAAATTTTCCGGCAGCGTCTCCGGCTCTTCCGAATTCAACCAGCGATCGAGTTCGCCCAGGGGAGCATCGAGTTTGCCGCGAATGGCGACCGTGGGTGGGGCGCCCGCTGCTGCGCGGGTTTCCGGCGCTTTATTGCCACTCCAAATCACGCGCAAAATGACATTTTTGAAATTGGGGTTCTGATCATGCCCATGCGCGCGCCAACCGCCGAGGGCGACGTCCACTTCGACATCGCCCGAGACGCTTGGCGCATCGCCGAATTGAACGACTGCGCCGCGAAAATCGGGGCCGCCCTCGCGACTCACAAAACCGGGATGAAGAATTCGCACCCGTCGCCCGTCCAATGTGCTCAGTTGGTCGCGCAGCAGGCGCTGGTGTTGCCAGACGGCCTGGAGCAAATTCTCCGGCGGAGAGGATTCGTCCTCGCGCAATGCGGAGGCGCGGCCGCGCTGCGAGCGCCACTGCGCGTAGAGGTTTTCGGGGAATGGAAACACCGCGCATTGCTTTGCGCGCCGGCCCGGGAATGTCAAGCGGGAACCGCCGCCGACGAAAACCGGTGGATGACAAAGGCCCGGCATTCGATAAATTTGAACGCATCGAAAGACCGGGTTGACTGTTATTATGATGATGAACTTGAAGCGAATACTTCCACTGCTTTTGTCGGTTTGCGTTTGTGCCGCGCCCGGAATTCGCGCGCAGGAAACGGACATTCGCCGCGATCCGACGGTCGATGCCGTCGAGCAAGTGATGCCGAGCGTCGTGAACATCGCCACCAAAACCTCGGAACCGGTGCAGGACCCGTTCGAGCAATTCCGCCGGCAGATGTGGGGGCAGCAATTGTTCGATGAATATATCAGCCTCGGCTCGGGCGTGGTCATCGACGAAAATGGCTATCTACTGACCAACGAGCACGTGATCCATAACGCAAGCCAGATTCAAGTGCAGTTCGCCACCGGCACCAATGTTTTTGAAGCGACGGTCGTCAAAAGCGATGCGAAGTTCGATGTGGCTCTCCTCAAAGTGAAACTGAAACCCGGCGAGAAATTGCATCCCATCAAGCTGGCGAAGGAGGACGATCTGCTGCTGGGCGAAACGGTGCTGGCGCTGGGCAATCCGCTCGGCTTCGGCGGTTCGGTGACGCGCGGTATTCTGAGTTCCAAAAGCCGGGTCGCTCCGCGCGAGGGGCAAACGCTTTCGTATCCGAACTGGTTGCAGACCGATGCGCCGATCAACCCGGGC
>DASXHY010000687.1:0-2876 GCA_036488095.1 Verrucomicrobiia bacterium
CGGAAACGAACCCCGTTTCTTGAAGGGCTCAACTCAAGCCGTTTTTTTCAAGCGTGGCTCGGCCTCGCGAACCATCGCCTTTAATCGCTGCGGCAACTTGCCAATCAATTGCGAATATCGCGGCATCTCTTTCGCCGCGGCAGCGAGCAAACTCACCATGCCGAGTGCATCCGCCACGCTGACAAATTCGGCGCGGATCCGATTGCGTTCGCCGCAATTGTGATAATTCCCCAGCGCCACACAAACCGCCGCGGTTTGAAAACCAAATTCCTGATAGGCCGTGGCCTCACACGTGCCGCCGCTCATTAACGCGCGCTGAAATTGAAATTTCTTATTTTGTAATTTCAAGCCCGCCGCTACTTCGCCGAGAAATCGCATGGCCTCCGAATCGAAAACCGACGTGCGATCCCCGACGCGCAAAATGACCCCCTGCTCCATTTTCACTCTGGGCAATTCACGGCTGGTCTCCAGCGAAACAACGAGCGAATTTTTTGGCAACCCTTTGTTCGCCGCCACCGCCATCGCGCCGAGAAATCCGATTTCCTCCGCCCGCGCAATCACGCCAATAACATTCACCCGCGCACGGCGACGTTTGATCTCAATCAGCGTGGCCAGAATGGACGCAACGCCAATCAGGTCATCACACGCGCGGCCATGAATGCGTCCGTTTCTCACCGCAAAATCTTCAAGGTCCCAAACCGCAAATTGCGGCGGCTCTTTCAGCGGCTCGCGGGTGCGGAGTTCAAATTCCTTTTCCTTACCCGGACGACGGCCCAATTCTGCCGCAATACCGCCGGGCATCAATCGCACCGGCGTGCCCCGTCGAAAATAACTGTCCAGCACGCCGCCCAGAAACCGGGCCAGCCAGCTTTTCGACGAAAGTTGGCGCACGATTTCAAAACCGGGATGATCGAGATGCGCCGCGAGCACGAATGGGCGGATTTTCCGGTCGGTTTGAAGCCGGACGATGACATTGCCGAATTTGTCGCGCTTGAAATCGAGGCGATGCTCGGCGCAAATCTTTTCCACCTCCGCCCGCACCGCGTGTTCGAAAAACGGCGCGGCAGGATGACGCATCAACCTGTCGGCAAGTTTTGCAAATTCAGAAGCTGTCATATAGCAGAACGCGCTCTGGTGTAGCGCAGGCTTTCCAGCCTGCGAGTTAGGGCGACTTTCCAGTCGCCCGTCTGGAACGTGATATTGAAAAGTCCCATCCGGAATATCTGCCCCGCCCTTTTTCACCTCAAAAACATCTCCGCCGCGGAGTCCGCAAAGCGCAAGCCTTGCGGCGTCAGTTGGAACCGCTCGCCGGCGATCCGGCCCCATCCCCGCTCCGCCAGTTGTTTTATTTCCGCCGCCCATTCGCGACGCAAGTCATGGCCGGTTGCCCTCTGGAAATCCTCGAACGGCCACCCCGCCACCATGCGCAATCCAAAGGCGGCGGTTTCACCCGCGCGCGAAAGCGGCGGCAATTCCTCGCGCGATTCAATCGCGCGATTGCCTTTTTCCAACTGCTCGCAATAGAGTTGCGTGTTCGACCAATTTTTCGTCCGCACACCACGAACGTAACCCGTCGCACTCGGGCCAAGCCCGTAGAACGAGCCGCCGCGCCAATAATTAATGTTGTGTTTGCAGGCGAGCGCGGGCACGTCGGAATGACCAATGACCAATGACGAAGGGGCTTTACCAGAGTCACAGATTTCTCCATTCGTCATTCGGCATTCGTCATTTGCCCGACGGTCTCGCGCAAAATTCGCAATCTCATACTGACGAAATCCCGCGCCCGCCGCGCGCTCAACCAGTTCCTCATACATCTCGCACGCGAGATCTTCGTCGACATCGAACTCCCCGGCCTTGAGTTGCGCATAGAGCGGAGTGTCCTCTTCGTATATTACCTCGTAGCTCGATAAATGTTCGCTGCCGAGCGCGATCGCCTCCGCGAGAGTCGCGCGCCAGATTTCCATCGTCTGGCCGGGGACGGCGAACATCAGGTCGATGTTGAGATTATCAAAACCGGCCCTGCGTAAAATATCGTAGGATTTAAAAACCATCTCGCGGCTGTGAATGCGCCCCAGCCGATCCAGCAACGCCTCATCAAGCGATTGCACGCCCATCGAAATACGATTCACCCCGAACGAACGCAACAATTTCGCCTTATCCAGTGAGACGGTGGCGGGGTTGCACTCGACCGTGAATTCCTCCGCGCCGAGCAAACCCAACCGTTCCATCGCCCGCAGGATTTTTTCCCATTGCTTGAGGTTTAAAATCGAGGGCGTGCCGCCGCCGAAAAAAATCGTGCGCGGTTTAAGGTCGCCGGAAACGATCTCCATTTCCCTGACCAGCGCGTCGGTATAACGCTGGATCAACTCGCCGCTGGAAGCCTCGGAAAAGAAGGCGCAGTACGCGCACTTTTGCGCGCAGAACGGCACGTGAACGTAAAGGCTTGCAATGGAACGCGGCGTTTTCGGCATAACAGGAAATTAGCCGACACCAAGCCGTATAGCGAATCAAAACACCACAGCGGAGCGGGTGGGTTGCTGCTTAAGACGCGTGAGCGCGTTTGACGTTTTCGGCCTTGAGACCTTTTTCGCTGGTGACGATATCGAAGTCGACTTCGTCCCCTTCGTTAAGCGTCCGGAAGCCGTCGCCTTGGATCGCGCTATAGTGGACAAACACATCCTGCCCGGTTTCCTGAGTTATGAAACCAAAGCCATGTTTGTTATCAAACCACTTTACTTTTCCACTGGCCATAATTCTCTCCTGAAATTGAGCCGCGCGGGGGAATAAAAAAAGACACAACGGGACATGTCCGTTGTGTACAAGTTACGTCTGGAGCCGCATACGCCTCAATTATCTTTTCACTATAATGATGGGTA
>DASXHY010000002.1:0-5514 GCA_036488095.1 Verrucomicrobiia bacterium
AAAATGAAACGCCGGCATTACGCCGATATGTTCGGCCCGACAACGGGCGATAAAGTTCGTCTCGGCGATACTTCGCTGATTCTCGAAGTGGAAAAGGATTTCACCGTTTACGGCGACGAATGCAAATTCGGTGGCGGCAAAGTCATCCGTGAAGGCATGGGGCAGGCCGCCGGCGTGAGCGACAAAGACGCGCTCGATTGCGTCATCACCAACGCGCTCGTGGTGGATTGGAGCGGCATTTACAAGGCCGACGTCGGAATTAAAAACGGCCTCATCAGCGGCATCGGCAAAGCCGGCAATCCGGACGTCATGGCCAGCGTCGCCAAAAATTTGATCATCGGCGTCACCACCGAAGTCATCGCGGGCGAGGGATTGATCCTGACCGCGGGCGGCCTGGACACGCACATTCATTTTATTTGCCCGCAACAGGCGCACGAAGCCATCGCCGCCGGGCTGACCACCATGGTCGGCGGCGGGACCGGTCCGGCGGTGGGAACCTGTGCCACCACCTGCACGCCCGGCTCGTTCAACATGCGGATGATGCTGCAAGCTGTCGATAATTTGCCGCTCAATTTCGGTTTCACCGGCAAGGGCAATACCGCGATGCCAGCCGGTCTGCGCGAGCAAATCCAGGCCGGCGCCATTGGCCTGAAATTGCACGAGGATTGGGGCACGACACCCGCAGCGATCGATTGCTGTCTCGGCATTGCGGACGATACCGACACGCAAGTGACGATTCACACTGACACGTTGAATGAATCAACCTTTGTCGAGGGCACCATCGCCGCGTTCAAGGGCCGCACAATTCACACCTATCATTCGGAAGGCGCGGGCGGCGGTCACGCGCCGGACATCATTCGCATTTGCGGCGAGCCGAATGTTCTCCCCAGCTCCACCAACCCCACGCGTCCTTACACCGTCAACACCATCGATGAGCACCTCGACATGCTCATGGTCTGCCATCATCTCGATGCGAATTTGCCGGAGGACGTCGCGTTCGCGGAGAGCCGCATTCGCGGCGAAACCATCGCGGCGGAAGATATTTTGCACGACCTCGGCGCGATCAGCATGATGAGTTCTGATTCGCAAGCCATGGGCCGCATCGGCGAAGTCATCACGCGCTCCTGGCAAACTGCCGACAAAATGAAACAGCAGCGCGGGCGTTTGCCGGGCGAAAAAAGCGACAACGACAATCTGCGCATCAAGCGTTATCTCGCCAAATACACCATCAATCCCGCGCTCGCGCACGGCATGGGGCATCTCATCGGCTCCATCGAAGTCGGCAAACTCGCGGACCTCGTTTTGTGGAAGCCCGCCTTTTTCGGCGCAAAACCCGAGATGGTCATCAAAGGCGGCGTGATTGCGTGGGCGCAAATGGGCGATCCCAACGCGAGCATCCCGACGCCTCAACCCGTGTTCATGCGGCCAATGTTCGGCAGCTTCGGCAAGGCGACCGGACCTTGTTCCATCGCGTTCGTGAGCCAGCTTTGCAAAACGAAAAACATCGCGAAGAATTACGGCCTCAGCAAACGCATCGAAGCCGTGAAAGGCTGCCGCAAAATCAGCAAGCGCGATTTGAAATGGAACAACGCGCTCCCGAAGATTACCGTCGACCCCGAGACCTACGAAGTCCGCGCGGATGGCGAATTGCTCACGTGCGAACCCGCGAAGGTGCTGCCGCTCGCGCAACGATATTACCTCTTTTGACGCGTGAGACCCAACAGCGAAATGCCGATTGCCGATTGCCGAATGGAGCGAGAGCCAGTCGTTCCTGCTAATTCTTCATTCTTCATTCTTCATTCTGCATTCACCCTCTGGCAACTCGCCGATTCCGCCTTCCCCACCGGCGGCTTTGCGCATTCAGCCGGCCTCGAAGCCGCCTGGCAACACGGCGAAGTCCGCAATCGCAACGAACTTCTGTCGTTCGTCGAAGCCGGCCTGCGTCAACTGGGCCGCGCCGCGCTGCCATTCGTGAATGCCGCGCACTGCGAACCCGGCCGGGTGCAGGAATTCGACGCTCTGTGTGAAGCGTTTACCACGAACCACGTCGCCAATCGCGCCAGCCGCGCCCAGGGCAAGGCATTTTTATCCGCCGTGCAGCGCATCTTCACCGTAGGACAGGCGTCCCGCCTGTCGCGCCGAAGCGTAGCGAAGGCGGACCTGTCTCCATCTAAAAATCTCTCGAACGCTGTCTTGCAATTCAACCACTTCGCGCCCGTTTTCGGGTGCGCGATGTGCCACCTTGAAATTCCACGCGAAACCACTTTGCAATTATTTTTCTTCAATCACCTTCGCGGCCTCATGGCGGCGGCCGTGCGATTGAACATCGTTGGGCCGATGGAAGCGCAGACGTTGCAGCGTCAATTGACGCCCGTCGCGGAGGAAATGTTGAACCGTTGCGAATCACTCACGCTGGATGACATCGCCCAGACCTCGCCGCTGCTCGACCTTTGGCAAGGCGCGCAAGACCGGCTCTACTCAAGACTTTTCCAAAGCTGATATGAAACTTCTCCTTCACATCCATCCCCATGATGGCAACGGCCATTCGCACGCGGACGCTCCCGGCCATTTTCACGATCGCGAATTGCCGCTCGACCGCGATTTCCATCACCGCGCGTTCACTGTCGGCGTCGGCGGCCCCGTGGGCAGCGGCAAAACCGCCTTGATGCTCCAGTTGTGCAAACGCCTGCGTCAAACCATGGATATCGCCGCCGTAACCAACGACATTTTCACGAAAGAAGACGGCGAATTTCTGACAAAGCACGAAGCGCTCGAACCGGAACGCATCCGCGCCGTCGAAACCGGCGGCTGCCCGCACGCGGCGATTCGCGAGGATATTTCCTCCAACCTGCTCGCGCTCGAAGAGCTGCACCAGAAATTTCATCCCGACATTTTGTTGATCGAATCCGGCGGCGACAACCTCGCGGCCTGTTTCAGCCGCGAGCTGGCGGATTTCACGATCCAGGTCATCGACGTTGCCGGCGGCGATAAAATTCCGCGCAAAGGCGGTCCCGGAATCACGCAAACCGATTTGCTGGTCATCAATAAAACCGACCTCGCGGAAGCCGTGGGCGCGGATTTGAAAGTGATGGAGCGCGATACAAAAAAAATGCGCGGCAGCGGCCCATTTGTTTTTGCACAAGTGAAGCACGGCGTGGGCGTGGATGAGATCGTCGCGCACATCCTTCATCATTGGCAACACACGCGCGGGATTTCGCACAGTCACTAAGTTTGATTCCTGCGGTTGCCTCTGTGACATAAGGGTGTGATTAAAAATGGGTGGGGAACATTCATGTTTTTGCAGCCCCGTTCAGGGGCGAAATATCTGTAGCAATCGGCCCATCCAATTATTTCCCAAGCTCCGTAGGAGCGGCATATTCGACAACCAACGTTAGGGAGTCAGAGTATGCCGCTCCTACGGAGCTTGCGATTCATCTCACGGACGTGCTACAAATATGCCGTGCCTAACGGCACTCAGCTTGCCAACCTT
The DNA here is from genome assembly GCA_036488095.1 of Verrucomicrobiia bacterium. GTDB lineage: Bacteria > Verrucomicrobiota > Verrucomicrobiia > Limisphaerales > DASXHY01 > DASXHY01. The sequence continues at coordinate 3,491 of DASXHY010000002.1, forward strand.
TCCTGTGGCTTGCCTCTTTCTCACCCACTTTTTATCACACTCGCGACCGAGGCGTTTTCAAAAATCCTGTAGCCGCGGACCCTTCTGGCAGCCATTATCGTTGCATTGTCGAACATGAAACGACAGCCGTTGGTTTCACCAGGCTCATTGTCCCGCTTGCTCCAGCAGGCCGCGGAATGCTGGCGCCGCCGCGATTACCCGCAGTATTTCGATCTCATCGAACGCGCGTGCCGGCTGGATCCCGCCAACCACCGCATCCTTCTCGACCTCGGCCTCGCCCACGGCATCCGCTACGATTACCCCGCCGCTGAACACTGTTTCGACCGCGCCATCCGCATGGCCCCGAACAAATCCGACGCCCTCGTCATGGCCGGCACCTATTGCCGCAATTTCAGCCGCTTCGAAATGGCCCGCAATTATTTCGAGCAGGCCGCCGCGCAAAAAGACGCCTCACCGGACACCTTCGTCAAACTCGCCGAAATCCACGAACGCTTCCGCGCGCTCGACAAGGCCGGCGAACTCGTCGACCGCGCACTGCGCCTCGAACCCGCCTCGCCACTCGCCTTGCTGGTGCGCGCCCGGCTGGATCGCCTCGCCGGCCGCCTTGACGAGGCCGAAAAAATCCTCCGCCCGGTCCTGGCCCGCACCGATGCCGACTCCTGGTCCACGCGCATTCGCGGCTGGTATGAACTCGGCGCGATCCTCGACCGCCAGGCGCGTTACGATGAAGCCATGGCCGCCTTTGTGACCGCCAAGGAATTGTTCCGCCCGCACGCCGAGCGTTATGCCGCCTCGCAGCAATCCGTCCACGCGCACTTGCGCGAAGCCGCCGCCAACATCACCGCCGACGTGCTTCAGCGCTGGTTTGACGCCGGCGCGACGCTCCAGCCTCCGAGCCGGCTGGCGTTGCTTTGCGGCCATCCCCGCTCCGGCACCACGCTGCTCGAACAAGTTTTGGATTCGCATCCCGACGTCATTTCCGCCGAGGAGACACCCATTTTTTTCGAAACGTATCTTGGCCTTCGCCAGCGCTGCCCGGACAACGCCAGCATGCTCTCGATTCTGGACTCGGCCACGCCCGCTGGCCTCCGTCAAATGCGCGAAGATTATTTTCGCAGCATGGAATCTTTCAGCGGCAATTCCATCGGCGGTCGCCTGTTGATCGACAAAAACCCGTCCCTGACCGCGCTCGTGCCCGCCATCATCCGCGTCTTTCCCGAAATCAAAATTCTCACCGCCCTGCGCGATCCGCGCGACGTATGCCTGAGCGTTTTCATGCAACCGCTCCCGCTCAATTCGGTCAGCGCGTCGTTTCTGACCCTGCGGGGAATCGTTGAAGAATATGAATGCTTGATGGGCTTCTGGCGGGCGATGGCGCCGCGCATGCGCAATCCCCGGATCGAAGTCCGGTACGAAGACATGGTGACGGACCTCGAATCTATCTCCCGCCGCGTGCTGGAATTTCTCGGCCTGCCGTGGGACGATCGCGTGCTGCATTTTAACGAGCATGCGCAAAAAAGACTGGTGCGCTCACCTACCTATTCGGACGTGACCAAGCCCGTGTTCAAAAGCGCCGTCGGCCGCTGGCGTCATTATCAGAAACATCTCGAACCGTGGCTCCTGAAACTCGAGGCTTTCGTCAAAGCCTTTGGCTACGAATAACACCAGATCAACTCAGGAGATTGCCGCGAAAGAACACAAAGTGAAAAATTTCCAGGGCAGACGCATCTACATCCATTATTTTGGGGCCTCTCATTAACACCGTGGCTTTAGCCCGGTGAGAAGGGCGAAAGAAAGCGCCAGCAGCAGTTTTAACTGCTTCTCATCGGCTCACCCAAAGCCATTAAAATTAAAACGGCTGAAGGCGCTTTCGGTCGATCCTGCCACCGGGCTGAGGCCACCGTATTGATGAGCAACCGACAAGGCATTTTAGGTGCGTCAGCCCTGAATAAACTTCTCTGCGTTCTTTGCGTTCTTTTGCGGCCATAGTATTTTCGGCAACCCCTCCGGATCCGCGCACAAAA
>DASXHY010000006.1:0-13135 GCA_036488095.1 Verrucomicrobiia bacterium
GCGCGACCTGGCAGCCGCCGTGGCTGGAAAATCCGGGGCAGACTTCGGAGTTGATTGGTTATTTGTGGTTCAACCAGCCGCCCGCGGTTTTTGATCAACTCACCAATCGTCTCGCGCCGGAAAATCTCCCGGCGTCGCTCGCAGAAGTGCGCGATGAACTCGCGGGCTCGATGTCACCGGCGGTCATCGGCCGGCTGAGTTATGATCCGTTGAGGTTGACGCAATTGCCGGAAAGCGCGGCCAATGCGGCGCCGAATTTCGCGCAAGGTCAGGATTTATTCAGTTCGCGCGACGGAAAATTTCGCATCATTTTCGTGGAGGCAAATACGACGCTGGCCACTTACAAGCAATGTTACGCGTGGCTGCAGGTGATTCAGAGCGACGTGGAAAATGCACGCGCCGAAAGCCATTTTGCTCCGGATGTAATGGTGGAATATACGGGCCGGCCGGCGTTCGTTTCGGAAATCGCGCGTGGGATGGAGCATGACATCACGATTTCGGTGGGCGGGACGTCGTTGATCATTGCAATTTTATTTTGGCTCGCGCATCGACGGGTCAAACCGATGCTGTGGCTGCTGACGCTGCTGGCGTTGATCCTGGCGGGCACTCTGGCGTTGGGCGGGTTGATTTATGGGAATATCAATGTGGTGAGCATGGGTTTCGCGGCGATTTTGCTGGGGCTGGCGGTGGATTATGCGGTGGTGCATTACCAGGAAGCGCTGGCGCATCCGGATTTGTCCGTGCCCGAAATTCGCAGCGCGATTGCGCCGAGCATTTTTTGGGCAGCGACGACGACCATCAGCGCGTTTTTGGTTTTGAATCTGGGAGGGCTGCCAGGTCTTGGGCAATTGGGCACGCTGGTCGGTGTGGGTGTGGCGTTGTCGGCGTTCATCATGATTTTTGCGTTTTTGCCGCCGTTGTTTCCGGAGCGGAGGAAGGCGAGGGCCCTCACCCCGGCCCTCTCCCATCGGATGGGAGAGGGAGAAATTTTGGAACGCAACAAGACGCAAATAAGTTCGGGCACAATACAACGCGGGGCAGATTCCGGCGCGCATGGAGTGACGCGCCCTACCACATCGGGAAGTAAGACACGGTTGGTATTTGCAATCAGCGGCGGTGTGATTTTGTTTTCGGTGATTGTTTTGATTTCTGGAATTCCGAAAATGGATCCGACGGCGAATGCGCTGCGACCGCGCAATAGCAAGGCGTACGCGGCGCTCGATCGAATTCAACTGGAACTGGGACAAAAACAGGAGCCGCTCTGGTTGCTCGTGGCCGGAAGCGACGAAAGCGAAGTCGCGCGAAAGCTGGACGAGGCGAAACCCATTCTCGACCTGGCGGTCACAAATCGTGTGCTCACCGGTTACACGCTCGCGAGCGCGATTTGGCCGCGGCCGGAATTTCAGATGGCGAACCGCCCGACGGCGTTGAAGCTCGCCAAAGAACGCGATGTTATTCGTTCCGCGATTTTGACAAATGGATTTACTGAGACCGCCTTCGGTCTCGCCGGCGGCATTCTGGACACGTGGGGAGGCGCGGCGCAGACAGCCGGGGTTTTTTGGCCGACGAATGAATTGGACCGCTGGATTTTCGAAAAACTTGTGGCGCGCACTTCGACGAATTTTTACGCGCTCGGCTTTCTGTATCCGGGCGCGACGAATTCCGAAGCTGAGATTTCCGGCCTGGAAGGGAAGCTCGAAACTGAAAACAACGTGTGGCTCTCGGGGTGGCAATTGCTTGGCCGCGCTGTGCTGGGCAGTGTCATGAATAATTTGTGGAAGCTGGTCGTGCCGATGGTTGGGCTGGTGCTGCTTTCGCTGTGGCTTGCTTTTCGGCGGCCTACGGAAATCCTGCTCAGTCTCGCGATTCTTGCTCTCAGCGGGTTGCTGCTGATGTCCGTCATGCGCCTTACCGGCTGGTCGTGGAATTTGCTCAACCTGATGGGGTTGCCGCTGATTTTGGGAACGGGCGTTGATTACAGTATTTTTATGCAGCTTGCGTTGCGGCGGTATCACGGTGATTTGCACATGGCGCATCGGGCAGTGGGCCGCGCGCTGCTGTTGTGCGGCGCGACCGCCGCGGCGGGGTTTGGCGCGCTGACGTTTTCCAGCAATGCCGGAATGGCGAGCCTCGGGCAGGTTTGCGCTGTCGGCATCGCGAGCAATATGTTAATCTCGGTTTTCCTGTTGCCAACCTGGTGGGCCGCGTTAACAAAAACAAAACACAACACTGAATCCTGATGCCTCCCGCCGCTACCATCCCCAAACATCAACTTGAAGCGCCCTCTTCGCTTTATCGCGCGGAATTCTGGCGGATGGGTTTGGGATTTGTCCATTTTGTGCCCAGAAGCGTTTGCCTATGGTTCGGGCGCGCGCTGGCGAATCTTTATTGGCTGCTGGCGCGTGGCCGGCGCGAAGTGATCATTCAAAATATTTTGCCCGCGTTGAATAATGATCGCGTGGCGGCGACGAAAAAAGCGAAGGAACTAATTCACGGGTTTGCGATCAAGGTGGTTGACCTGTGGCGTTACGAGGCGGGTTTGCCGATTGAGAATACGTTCGGCCATGCGACGGGGTGGGAACGTTTTGAAAATGCGCTGGCACAAAAACGCGGTGTGCTGCTGCTAACGCCGCACCTGGGCAATTGGGAATTCGGCGGGCCGTGGCTGACGCAAAAAGGAATCACGCTCCAGGTGATTACGATGGCGGAGCCGGGCAGGAACTTCACGCAGCTTCGGCAGGCGTCGCGCGCGCGGTGGAATATCGAGACGCTCGTGATCGGGACCGACCCATTTGCGTTCGTGGACATCATTCGCCGGCTGGAGGCGGCCGCGGTGATTGCGCTATTGATTGATCGTCCGCTGCCCACCACCAGCGCGACGGTGAATCTTTTCGGAAAAGCTTTTGCGGCATCGACCGCCGCCGCCGAACTTGCGCGGGCGTCGGGTTGCGTGCTGCTACCGGTTTACTTGCCGCGCCGAGGCGACACTTACGAAGCGCATGTGCTTCCGGAAATTTCCTACGACCGCGCCGCGCTGCGCGACACGGCGGTCCGACAACAACTCACTCAAACAATCGTGACGGCTTTCGAGCCTATCATTCAACAACACGTCGAACAATGGTATCAATTTATTCCTGTTTGGCAGAAATGAAACTCTGATGAAAGCACCAAATTCCAAGATCCAGGCTCCAGAGAAGCTCCAAGAGCCAAGCTCCAAACAATTTCGCAGCGTAACTTGTTTTAGAAATTGGAGCTTAGTGTTTCTCTGGTGCCTGGTGCTTGGAGTTTGGAGCTTCGGCGCGTGTGCCGCCGAGACCAATGGGAATCTGACGGCGTGGCTCAATGCCCAAACGAACATTCACACGTGGTCGGCGGATTTCACGCAGACGCGGGTTTTGAAATCGCTGGCGCAGCCGCTTACGGCCACGGGCCACGTGTGGTTTGAAGCGCCAAACCGGTTTCGCTGGGAACTCGGGCATCCGGTGCAAACGATCGCCGTGCGCGGGCCGGAGGAAATGCTGGTGATTTATCCGCGATTGAAACACGCGGAGCGTTATTCTTTGGCGGGGGAGCAATCGAGCCAGTGGCGGGACGTGATGAAGTTGCTCGAAGCAGGATTTCCGCGGAGCCAGGCGGAGATGGAGGCGCAATATAATATTCTCGCGCAACGCGTGACGGATGACGTTTGCGAATTGACGCTGCAACCGAAATCAGCCACGGCGCGCAAGATGATGCCGCAAATCAAAATCGGTTTTTCGACGAAGGATTCGTCGCTGCGCTCGACCGAACTCCAGTTCGCGGACGGATCGATCATGCGAAATGATTTCAAAAATCCCGAATTGAATCCGAAGCTCGATGAGTCTTTGTTTACGCCGAAGCTGGAGAGTGATTATAAGGTTGAGGAGCCGTTTGGTAATAAATGAACGAGGCGTTAAAATTTTTGCCGCACGGGCCGGAATTCCGGTTTATCGACCGGCTGCTCACGCTGGAGCCGGGCAAGAGCGGCGCGGGGGAATATACGGTGCGAGGCGGTGAGCCGTTTTTGCGCGGGCATTTTCCGGGGCAGCCGATTTTTCCGGGTGTGTTGCTGGTGGAGGCAGCGGCGCAACTCGCGGGCACGGTCGCGCAGAGTGATCCGCAGATTGCGCCGATGGCTGGGTTGAAGCTGACGGCGATGCGCGGGATAAAAATTTTGGGGACGGCGCGGCCAGGTGAAGTGATTCGGCTGGAGGCGAAGGTTCTCAATCGGTTGGGGAATCTGGTGCAGGCGCAGGTGAGCGCGAGCGTGAACGGGCAGATGGTGATGTTGGGGGAATTGACGTTGAGTGGGGAGCATTCACCGTAGGACAGGCATCCTGCCTGTCTCCATCTTTTGCTTTTCGAAGGGACAAAATTAGAGACAGGCGGGACGCCTGTCCTACTTTTTTTCCAAATAGCGTTTGCGCCATTCGACGCGGGAGAGTTTGCCGCGGGCGCTCGCAAAGAGGGATTCGACCAACCACCATTCGCGCGGGACTTGCCACGCGGGCAATTGCGCAAGCAGAAATTGTTTCAAAGTGTCTCCGGCGACGCTGCTGGTCGCTGAGACGCAGGCGACGATGGTTTCGCCACGTTTGTCGTCTGGACTGGGCACGCCGAATACCACGCATTCGCGAACGCCGGGGTGAGTGAGCAGGATTTTTTCGATGCTCTCGGGGGAAACTTTTCGGCCGGCCACGTTCATCTGGTCCCCTGCCCGCCCACGAAAATAAATCAACCCGAAAGAAATTTCCGCGAGGTCGTTGGTGCGGAAAACACCACCGGCGAGTCGCGGGCCCGGCTCGGGCCAGTAGGTTTGACCGACGGCCCGGCTGCGCACTTCGAGGCAGCCGTCGGCGCCGACGGTGAGGTTTACATTTTGCATGGGGGCGCCGGCGCAGGAGTCGTCGAGGCGGGGGTCACTGGCGGCATCGCAGGCGATGCCGCCGCATTCGCTGCTGCCGTAGAAATTGTGGATTTTCAAACCGAGCGCGGCAAAAACATTTTGTTCGAGAGATACGGGCAGCGGCGCACCGGCGGAAATGGCGAGGCGGACGTTGCGCGGGATGGCGTCGGCGTCGTGCCACGCGCGCCAGAGCGCGGGAACGGCTGCGAGGGTGATGGCAGTTTCGGTTTTTGCGGCGCGCAGGACGATTTCCGGGAGCGGCGCGCCGGCAAGGACGAGTGGAATGCCGTGCAGCAACAGCGGCAAGACGAGGTTGGAAAATCCGTAGGAGTGCGCGAGCGAAATGACGCCGAGATTCGGCCAGTCGGGGCGCAGGCCCATGGTGGCGACGATATTTTCCGCGTCTGCGGCTAATTGTTCAGCGGTGAAGGCGACGAAGCGCGGGGCGGCGGTGGTGCCGGAAGTCATTTTCAGGTGAACGATTTCCGGCGGCAGGCCGGGCGGAATTTCGGGTTTGCGCTGGTCGGCTTCCACCGGGCAAACGATTTTTCCAGCGCGCCATGCGCGGAGGACGTCCAAAATAAATTCAGCGGCGAGTCCAGTGGGGAAAGCGATTTTTTGCGCGTCGTCGCTTGGGGTGTCTGCGGCCATTTCCAATTGATGAAAGGTCCATTGGCGGTCGGAAGGCAGGTCGCGCAAGGCAATTTCTCCGGGGGAATTGCGCGCGATTTGACGCCATCGTTCGTAAAGCATTGCCAGTTAGGTAGCGCACGCATTATTAGCGAGGCGAGCAAAAAATCGTGTTCTTACAATCATCGATGCAAATCCTATTGCGCAGTTTGAATCGAACCCAACATAATCCGCCCCCATGAGAGCGACGGTTACCATTCTGACACAGAACGCACTGTGGCCGCTCGCCATTCTTTCGAGCTTTTTGCTTTTGTGTTCGTGCGCGACAACTCCCCCGCCTCGTCCGGCAGATGTGCCTATGAACCAAGAGGCCGGTCGCGGCGGGTGGTTGATTGTGACCTTTCAGATGGAAAGCGGCGAATCGTTGCCGCTCATCGTTGACACCGGCTGTCCCGTTACCTGCTTTGACCAATCGCTGGAACCGAAACTGGGCAAGCGCCTCGCCGACGCGAATTTCCTGAACTGGGGCGTCTCGCACTCGGGCGGCGCCTATCAAACATCCAAATTGTACTCGGGGAACACTCAGTTGCGGAGCAGCAGCCTTTTTGTCGTAACGCTGGATTGCAAATGGATGTCGGCGATTGCGCGTCGCCCAGTCATGGGAATCCTGGGCATGGACGTAATGAAGCATTATTGTATCCAGTTGGATTTTCAGAATGACCAAATGCGTTTCCTCGATGGCACGCACGCAGATACAAATGACTGGGGCAGGCCGTTTCGTTTGAGCCACCTTAGCGACGGCTGCATTACCATCACCGAAAACCTGACCGGAGAGAAAGGTCCGCCTTCGCTGGTCGATACCGGTTCCGATCATGATGGAGTGCTGGTGTCAAAATTATTTCAACAATGGACGAACCACGCCGGACCGCCTGCTCCCGGCGAAATCCATTCTCCGGACGGCATTCTCGGCGGAGAAATTTATCACAACGTCAAATTAACCCGGTTGGAACGGGTCAGACGTGATTCGCATACCCGATTCAATATGATTGGACTCCAGCTCCTGTCCCGAAATCTGGTCACGTTCGATTTTCCCAATCGGATGATGTATCTCAAGCGCACGGGCGAAAGGCCATTGGCAAATAAAGACTGACACGGGATGACAAGTTGAAAAATGTCAAAGAATAAACGAATAGCTTTTGGGGCAAGCTAGAATGAAGAGAGAAACGAGCGATGTTGTATAGAGAATTTTTCCGGTGTAAACCGTTGCGCTCAAATTGCACGTCGCCGACTAGCAGTCGGCGATACGGCAGGCTGGCAGCCTGCGCTACGTTGATATTTCGCGCCACCCTCTTGCTGGCGCTGTGCGGGTGCGCGGGGCGGCGGCAGTTTGTGGGGGAGAGGCCGTTTGATTTTCAAACGGATTCGTTCGCTTACCCCAATGCTTTGGTTTGGGATTATCATTTCGACGCGAATGGGAAATGGGTGCACCAGCGGCACGAACCGCCGCCGGATTATACGCATCATTGTTTCGTGGTGGCGCGGTCGGCGCGGCAATTTTTTGAGAACGCTCGGTTTGATGCCGCGCAGCCGGTTGCTTCGGAGGAAACGTATCGGCGGCTGATTCGGCGCGTGGTTTCGGTGGACCCATCGCATCCGCTGGCGGCGTCGAAAAAAATCGTGATTCCCGGTTACGCGAACCTGCGGGATTTCAGCGCGGCGCAGGAAAAGCTTTTGAAGGAGGAATGCGGCGGGGCGTGGGAGAGTTATTTTCAGCGCGGGCATTGGCGGATGATTTTTCCTTTCAGCCGCGCGCACCAGGAGCGCATGGCGGAACAATTGCTGGCCGATTTGAAGGAGAACCGGCCGCCGGTGGTGCACGTGGTGCGGTTTCCGCAGCTCACGATCAATCATTCGGTGCTGCTGTTTGGCGCGAAGGAAACGGAAAAGGAAATCCTGTTCTCGGTATATGATCCGAACAAACCGGACAGTCCAAAGACGCTGACGTTTGACCGGGTGAGCCGGACTTTTACGTTCGCGGGGAACGATTATTGGCCGGGGGGGCGCGTGGATATTTATGAGGTTTATCGGAGTTGGGACTATTAGGAATGGATTGTTGGATTAATGGATAAGTGGATTGATGGATGGTGGCTGCGGCGCGCTGTTAATCCAGCAATCCACTAATCCATCGATCCATTAATCCAAAATATGGAGACAGGCAGGATGCCTATCCTACGATGATTAGAGCCGTTCGCGGCCGGCGTAGCCGGTGTCGAGGTCGTGCCAGAATTCGATGTCTTCCTCGTCTTTTTCCCAGCACAAAAAAACTTCTTTGCCGCCGATGATGGCGGGGAAATCCAACAGGCCGCGATCGATGTCTTTGATCATGATTTCGCGGCTTTGAAATTCATCCATTGCGCCGCGGAAATCGGCCATGGTGCGGGCCCAACGATTGACGAGTTCGCCGCCGGCGTCGCGGCCGGGCTCCATGAGGGCGCTTAGGCGTTTGTCGTATTTTAACAAATGGTCGCGCGCCTCTTCGAGTTGCTGCAGCCATTTGCGGACCTGCGGCAGCAGCGCCTTGGCTTCGTCCCGGGTGTAATGCTTGTTGAAGTGGTGTGCCATTAGCGAAAAGTTTTATTTGCCGCCGGAGTCGATTTTTTTGCGGACGGAATCATTGGACTCGAGCGACAGCGACTTGGTCCAGGCTTGCCGCGCCTTGTCTTTTTGTCCGAGCGCATTGTAAATGTCGCCCAAATGGTCGTATACAGTTGCATCTTCCTCTTCGGAAAACTGGATTGCTTTCAGCGCATAATCAAGGGCCGGTTTGGGCTGGTGCAGTTTGAAGAGGACCCAGGCCATGCTGTCGAGATAGGCGGCGTTTTTCGGGTCGGACTTCAAGGCTTTGGCGATGAAATCCCGCGCTTGATCAAGTTTTTCGCCGCGGTCGGCCCACATGAACCCGAGATAATTCAAGGCCTCGGCGGAATCGGGCGCGAGTTGCAGGCATTTTGAAAAATATTTCTCCGCCCCGGCATAATCGCCGGTGCGCTCGCTGGCGGCGCCGAGTTGAAAGTAGAAGACGTCAGTGAGGCGCGATTGGTCGGTGTTTTTGGCGAGGACTTCGGCGGTGGTGAAATGTTGCAGCGCGTTGGTGTAATCCTTTTGTTCGCTATAGGCCACTCCGGAAAGGTATTCGCCCATGAAACTCTGGGGGAATCTGCGGCGCGCACGGCCGAGAGTTTCGAGCGCGTCCGAGGTTCTTTCCGCGCCCATTTGCGCGGTGGCGAGGTTGTAATAGGCGAGCTCGAAATCCGGGCTGAACAAAATGGCGTTTCGGAAATAATCCGCGGCTTTGACGTAATTCGTGTCCTCGTAGGCGATGCCGCCGAGCTTGTAGTAAGTCTGGGCGTCGGTTGGATTATCGCGCACGATGATTTCGAGTTGTTTGGCGGCGCGCGTGGTGTCGTGGTTCTGGATGTAGATATTCGCCAATTCCTCGTGGACGGCATCGTATTGAGGCGAGGAATCGGGCAATTGTTTGACAACCGCTTCGTAAATGCGCGCGGCATCGGCGGTTTTGCCGAGGTGACCGAATCCTTCGGCGAGGCGCAATTCCAGGCGCAAGTCGGAAGGGTTCATTTTGGCGGCGCGTTGCAGCAATGCCAGCGCGCGCGTGTTGGCGGTGGCTTTGTCCGAGGGGGATTCGACGCCGAGATGAAAATAAAGTTCCGCGAGGCCGATGAGAAATTCGGCATCGGTGCCTTTGACGTGGGAGGCCTCATCGAGCAGGGACCAGATTTGCGAAACCTGCTTGTTCTGCGCGAAATCGAGAAAGAGGCTTTGATAACCGGCGAGCGAACGAGGGTCTTTCCGAATGGCAGCGCGGTCGGCGGCGACGGCTTCGTTGGTTTTGCCGAGCTTGGAATAAACAAAACCCATTTCCGCGAAGAGAGCGCCGGAGGCGGCGGGATTGGTCGAGGCGCGGCTTAAAAGTTCGAGGGCTTTTTCGGGGCGTTTGGCCTGGAGAAATTGCTGGGCGACATCCAGCACGAGTGACTGGTTTGTGGGGTCCAACAGGGCGGCGTTGTAGTAGTCTTCGAGCGCGGATTCGGGCTCGAGATTCATTTCATGAACGACGCCGGCGGCGAAATGCGCGTGGGCATCGATCAGATTTTCCAAGCCAACGTTGGTGGATTTTTCCTCCGGCGGCACGGCAAGAGTAGTACCGGGATCCTGGAGGCCGCTGTCCGGAATACGATTGAGCGCAACGGCGGGCGGGGACGGGCGGAACCTGGCGGCATGGCCCTTGGGCTCGCAACAGCCCGCGATCAACACGCTGCCCGCGAGTAAAATAGTGGCACAGGAACGAAACAGCATGTCGGTATAATAGCTCAAAGCGGCGCAACCCGCATTCACGAGTTGCGCCACGGTGACACTGAAGCCGGCAGGTTATTTCTGCCAGGTGCGCTTCTTGTGACGATTCAAGCGCAGCTTCTTGCGCCGCTTGTGTTTGTTGATTTTCGCCTTGCGGCGTTTTTTGATGGAACCCATAGGTTTTTTATTACACTTCCGACTCTAATCAGTAAACCACTTTGTTCAGTGGGTATTCAATGATGCCTTCCGCGCCCGCAGCTTTCAATTGCGGAATTAGTTCGCGCACGACGTGTTCATCAATGATGGTTTCGACGGCGACCCAGCCTTTGAGGCTCAGGCTGGAAATGGTGGGGTTGCGCAAGGCAGGCAGGCTCTTGAGCAAGGACGCGAGATTTTTTTCCGCGATATTCATTTTCAAGCCAACCTTGGCTTCGGCTTCCAGGGCGCCTTTGAGGAGCATCGCCATGGTTTCGATTTTTTTGCGCTTCCAATCGTCGTTCCAGGAAGCGTGGTTGGCGATCAGGCGCGGGGTGGAGCTGAGCAATTCGTCCACGATGCGCAATTTATTGGCCTTGAGCGAGGAGCCGGTCTCGGTGACTTCCACAATGGCGTCGACGAGTTCGTGGGCTTTGACTTCGGTGGCGCCCCAGGAGAATTCGACTTCCGCCTGCACGTTATTTTTGCGCAAATATTTTTTGGTGAGGTTCACGACTTCGGTCGCGATGCGTTTGCCCTGAAGGTCCTTGACGGATTTCACCGGGGAATCCTCGGGCACGCACAACACCCAGCGGGCCGGGCGGCGCGAGACTTTGCTGAAGATGAATTCGCCGACTTCGTGGACTTTGGAGCCGTTCTCCTGGATCCAATCGAAGCCGGTGATGCCGCAATCGAGATAGCCGTGCTCGACGTAGCGGCTGATTTCCTGCGCGCGAATGAGACGAATCTCGAGTTCTTCGTCGTCCACGTAAGGCACGTAGGAGCGGCTGCTGACGGAAATATTGAAACCGGCCTTGGCCATCTTTTCGATGGTGGCGTCCTGCAAGCTGCCTTTGGGCAGACCGAAACGTAATTTTTTATTGCTCATCTTGTGCCGCCAAGCCTGCGTCCATGGGCTGCGGGAGTGTCTCACCACGAATCTTGCAGACGCACGTCCCGATTGAATGCCAAGTTCGGGGCGGCAAAGCGAACTTTTTCTTGCGCCTATTTCTGATGGCGCGCGTTTTTGGATCACTGGCTGATTCACACACCGTTCCCCCTCACCCTGCCCTCTCCCTCAGGGAGAGGGTGAATTGTTCCGGCGTTGGGATTAGCTTAAATCTTCGAATATCCACTCTCTCGTTTTGTTTTCCGAGCTCTCGCGAGCAGCAAGACGGCAATTGCGCACACAAGTAGCACAATGCCGATCATTGCCGCAGTACCTGGTTGCATCCGCGGATCGGTTTTGACGGTATACGCATCCCCTGCTTCGTTCACGACGATCAATTCGTTTCCCGACGGACCGACAGTCATGCTTTTAATGAAAACCCATTGGACATCTTCCTCTTCAAATGGAATCCAAAGTGTGTGATAGACTTTTTTTCGCCAAAGCAGAGTGTCGGTTCTTGTGTCCCAAGCTTCAATGCAGCCCTTTGTATCAACCGTGTTTGGCGCGCGATATTCAATGCCCCCAATCTCAACGGGCGGCACCGCGGGCGCACGTCCTCGTTTGGCCTTGCTGCCAGCTTTTAGAAAAATGGCAGTCCCGAGCGAAACCAAACATAGGACGAGAATACCTAATGCAATTAGCCGCGCTCGTTTCATTTTGTCTCAACGAAGTTTCGTAACCGCAGCGCCGGAATCTCATTCTCCACCATCTTAGAAATCAAGCCTCGTTCCCCGTCACCCTTAGGGAGAGGGGGAAATTGTTTCAGCGGAGGACTGAATTTTAGCTGAAGGTTTTTCGATCGTCTCCGGCGCTTTTTTATTTCTTCCAAATCACCCTCCGGCCACTCACGGTAATGTCGCCGCGCGCTATTGCGGCGACGCATTTGGGATATAACTCGTGCTCGGCGGCGTGGATGCGTTGGTGGAGGATTTCGGCGGTGTCGTCGTCAAGGACGGGCACGGTTTGCTGGCCGATGATGGGGCCGGAGTCGACGCCGGCATCCACGAAATGCACGGTGCAACCGGTGGCTTTCACGCCGGCATCGAGTGCCTGTCGCCAGGCTTCCAGGCCGGGGAACGCCGGCAAGAGGGAGGGATGAATATTCACGATGCGGCCCTCGAAGGCGCGCAGGAAATCGCCCTTCAGGACGCGCATGAAACCGGCGAGGACTATCAAGTCCACCTGCGCGTCGAGCATGGCCTTTATGTAAAGGCGCTCGGCGTCTTCATCGAGTTTGGTGCGAAATTTTCCGGGGGCGATGAATCGCGCGGGAAGATTGCGTGCGCGGGCGTGCGCCAAAATGCCTGCGGTTTCGACGTCGCTCAAAACGAGGGCAATGGTGGCCGGGATTTTCCCGGCGGCGCAGGCATCGGCGATGGCGGCGAAATTCGAGCCTTTGCCCGAACCCAAAACGCCAATGCGAAATTTTTGCTCGTCGGTCATGGGCTTTACTTACAGGCAGGGAGCGGGAGACGGCAAGCAGTTTGAAGCTGGGAGCGCTGCGGGACTGATTGCGCCGCTGGCAGCCTGCGAAACAGCAGGTTGGGCAACCTGCGCTACATAAGGACGGCGAGCAGCGTCGGCGCGGGGACCTGCAGGGCATATCGAACTAAATGGCGAATTCGAAGATGATGCTTTGAACGCCGGGTAATTCCTCGCCGCTTTGGACGTCGCGCCACACGCCAGTTCCATTTTCGCGATACGCGAGGCAGCGAAAGCCTTCGCATTGCACGACGGCGACTTTTTTGTTGAGGGCCTGTTTAGGCAAGTCGGGGTCCTGACTACTGCTGACAGGAACATCGCTCATGGTATGGGTCGTGGCTGCGGCGCGCTGGGTTTGGCGAAGGGTTCACTTCGCGGTTTCAGAAGAGCTGCTGCCCAGAGCTCGCCGGGCAGCAGCCCAATAGACTCTGATTGCCCTGATCCCTATTTCCCGCCCCGACCAAGTCTTGCAGGTAATACGTTGCGACGGAGAGAATCTTTCAAAAAAAGTAAAAAAAAGCTGCCGCCTGATCTCGGGGCGGCAGCTACAGCACTGGAGGAACCCGCCTCAGCCCAACCCT
>DASXHY010000018.1:0-10217 GCA_036488095.1 Verrucomicrobiia bacterium
GCTCAGAAACATTTTTCCGGCACGCGGTTCGGGTTCGGCGTCGACGACACCGACGGCCTCCTGCGTCAGTGGGCGGATAGCTATCAGCTCACCTGGATGGATGCCAAGGTGGGCGACTGGGTGGTGACCCCGCGCCGCGGAAAGGCGGTCGAGATCAACGGGCTTTGGTATAATGCGCTCTGCCTGCTCGCGGATTGGTTGCGCGCCGATAAAAAAGACGCGGCCGCCGAGACCTACGCCAAACATGCGGAGCGCGCCAAAAAATCCTTCAACGAACGCTTTTGGTACGCGGACGGAAAATATCTCTACGACGTTGTTGATGGAGAAAGTGGAAATGATTGGGCTTGCCGCCCGAATCAACTCCTCGCCTTTTCGCTGAAGCATCCCGTTTTGGAAGAGCGCCACTGGAAACCGGTCCTGGAAACCGTACACGAGCGTTTGCTCACGCCGGTGGGCCTGCGCACGCTCAGCCGCGATCACTCGGATTACAAACCGAAATACTTTGGCGACCTCCGCGCCCGCGACGCGGCCTATCACCAGGGCACCGTGTGGGCGTGGCTGATTGGCCCGTTCATCGACGCGTGGTTGAAAGTGCATCCCGATGACCGCGCCAATGCCCGAAAATTTCTCTCCGGCTTTGAACCGCATTTGAACGAAGGCTGCGTTGGCTCCATCAGCGAAATCTTCGATGCCGAATCGCCTTTCACCCCGCGCGGCTGCATCGCGCAGGCATGGAGCGTTGCGGAGGTTTTGCGGAGTTGGGTGAAAACCGCGTAACTGAATTCAAGCACATAGGTGGAGTGCGGCCATGGCGAAGCGCAGCCGCAGCACGTCAGCGAAAATGAAGGCTGTTGCAACCCCATCGTTTTCCGCCAGCATTCGCACGGGCGAGACGTCCGTGCCACGTCCTAAACCAATTGCAACGGCTGGAATTTGCGGCCGAGGATTGGTTCGCTGCGCGTATGGAGCCAGTTTTCCAGGACGCTGGCGTAAACGGTGCGGAAGTCGACGGTGTATTTGATGTCGCCCTCGAACAAATCGGTGGGGGCGAGACTGGGATATTGGCCAAGCAGGCCGGCTCGCATGCGGTCGCCGACGACGAACATCGGGGCGGCGGCGCCGTGGTCGGTGCCGGAGTTGGCGTTGTCGGAAACGCGGCGGCCAAATTCGCTGAAGGTCATCAGCATCACGCGCTGCATATTGCCTTGCGCTTTCATATCGTCGACGAAAGCCTTGACCGAATCGCCAAGGTCGGCCAACAAGCGCTGATGCGCGCCCACCTGGTTGGTGTGCGTGTCGTAACCGCCCTGCGAGACGTAGAAGATGCGGGTGGACAATCCGCCGCCGATGAGCTTGGCGACGAGTTTGAGGGAATTGCCGAGTTGCGAGCCGGGATAAATCGCTTTGTTGTCGGTGCGCGCGCTGATGGCGCGGATTTCATCGGAACTGACCTGCGCGTCGAGGGCGGTGCGTTCGAGGAAATCCATCACTGAGCCGCGCCGTTGCGTTTGGAGTTGGGATGGGCCGTTGATGGATGCGATGGAGCCGCCGGAATTTTCGTCGCCGTTCTCGTTCAATTCGCGGAAGGATTGCTCCATCATCTGGCCTTCGGGGCCGTTTTCGGAATTGATGAAGCGATAATTCTGCGGGTTATCCACGCTGACGCCCTTGGGCATTTTCGCGGCGAAGGCTTGCGGCATCTGGCGGCCGATATTCACGCCGACGGTTGGGTCGCAACCGGCGCAGGCATTGTCGAAGTAACGGCCAATCCAGCCGTATTTCTCGAACTTTTGCGAATCACTGGCGGTCTGCCAGATTTCGGTTGAGCGGAAATGCGAGCGGTTCGGGTTCGGGTAACCAACGCCCTGGACGATGGAGAGATTGCCGTGATCGTATAATTCCTTAAAGCCTTTCAAGCCCGGATTCAACCCGATCTGGTCATTTATTTTCAAAACCTGGTCCGCTTTGATGCCGATGCGCGGGCGGGCCTTGTAATAATGATCGCTCCCGTGCGGGATGACAGTATTGATGCCGTCATTGCCACCGGCCATTTGCAGCACCACGAGGATGGTCGAGTCTTTGCCGGTGGTGATTTGCGTGGCCTTGTCCATGGCGTCGGCCTGGAGCGCGGAGAAGGTGTTCGCGAGAAAGGTCGGCACCGTCCAGGAAAGAGCGCTCGTGAGAACTGTCCGGCGGAGGAATTCGCGGCGCGTTTGGAGGGTAATTTCGTTTTTCATAGTATTTGTGAAACGTAAAGCGTGAAACGTGAATGCGGCACGACGCCTCAATCACGTTTCACGTTTCATTTTTGTTCATGTGACTTGATAATCGGGTGTACACATCACGAGGCGAATGGCGTCGCGGATGTCGTTTTCGTCGAGTGCGGTTTTGCCGTCCAGATAATCGCGAAGGGCGTGTTCCTGTTTGGAGGTCAAGCTGGCCTGCAAGAGCCGTTTTTCGAGCGCCGCGATCAGCATCTCCTTGTCCGAACGTTCCTGTTCGGTGAGAATTTTCTCCACGTCTACGCCGCCGAGGCGCATGTTTTGCATGCGCCGTTGAATCTGTTTCACACGCGCCGGGTTCTTCACCGGGCCGGTTGCCAGGCTGACGGCAATGGCCGAATCGCCCTGGGCAAGCATCGCGGCCTGGTTGTAACGCGCCAGGAGATTGTTCGTGGTGATCCAGGCGAGGCCGCCATCCCAGCCTTTGACATTCGGGGGCGCGAAAATATCCTGGCCGAGGCTGCGCAGAAGATTGGTGGAGACCAAAGGCGGAGGCAGTTCGCATTCCAACATGCGGACGCTGCCGATGAGCCATTGCACGGGGCTTTTGATTTCATTGCGAACGACCGACGGCGAGTAAAAATCCTCGGTGGAAAAAATCACGCGCATCAGGGGCTTGAAATTATTTCCACCCCGGCGGAACAGGTCGGCGAGTTCGGCGTTCAATTCCGGCGATGGCATTTCGCCCGCGAAGAAATTCCAGATTTTTGCCGTGATGAAAACCGCCGCCTGCGGTTGTGCGACGATTTGCGCGATAAAATCGTCACCATCCAGGTTCCCGGTCTTGCCGAGGACGGTCTTCTCGCCATTGTCATGGATGAAAGGGCGCTCGATGAATTTTTGCGAATCCGGGTCCAATGACCAGCCGGTCAGTGCGCGCGCGGCTTCGGTGATGTCTTTTTCCGTATAGTGGCCTTCGCCAAGGGCGAATAGTTCCATGACTTCGCGGGCGAAATTTTCATTCGGGTGATCCTTGCGGCTTTGGGCCTGGTCGAGCCAGACGAGCATGGCCGGGTCTTTGCCGGCTTCCGTAAGCAAATCGAGCCAGTTCCCGGTGGCAAGGCGGCGGAACAGTTCATTTTGACGCCATATATAATAGGCGTCGCGGACTTTTTCGTAACTGGTCGCAAAATGCCCGTGCCAGAACAATGTCATTTTTTCCTGGAACGGCCGCGGGCCTTTGGCCATGCGTTCCAGCCACCAGCCGCGGAGTTCGAGGATGCGCTGATTTTCGATCTGGCGCTCCGCTTTTTGCATCTGCTGGCGCTGGTCGGGAGTGGCGTTTTTGGCGGCGCGGCGTCTTTCGGCACGGCCGGGGTCCGGATGGGCCCATTCGGGATCGGCTACGGGATCGGGAATTCGCTCAAAATCGACGAGGCGGGAAACCGCTCCCTCGTGTCCAAGGGCGACGAGCTTTTGGATATCGTCCGGCGTGCCGCCGAATCCGGCGCGGTTCAAGAGATGCGCCGCCGTGGTAAAGTCCCATTTGCTAGCGGACAAAGGCTTTAGCATACACTTTTTTAGACGTGACGAGGCCAAAAAAGTTTCTACCAGAAAGATAATATTTGCAAGGGGCGCGAAAAGCTCCAAGCGTCCAACATCCAAGCACCAGAGAAATCCCAATTTTCAAGATCCAAAAAGTGCCTGGTGGGAGCCGAAATTGGGGCTTGGAATTTGGACCTTTTCCCAGCCGGAAGGACCTTCTTTTGGTTCGCACGGGCGGGACGCCCGTGCCACTACTCTATTGCGACATCGTAATTTCGGATCCTTCTTCCTTCGCGGGCGGGGCGGCGGGCGGAGGCACCAGCGGCGTGCCGCGACGTTCCATTGCTTCCTGCTCCTGTGATTTGTGGAATTTCACGCTCACGATTTTGCTCACGCCGTGTTCTTCCATCGTGACGCCGTAAAGCACGTCCGCCATGCCGATGGTGCGCTTGTTGTGCGTGATGATGATGAACTGCGAATGGTCGATGAACCGTTGCAACACGCGGATGAAACGATTGATGTTCGATTCATCGAGCGGCGCGTCCAATTCGTCCAGCACGCAGAACGGACTCGGCTTGACCTGGTAAATCGAGAAGAGCAAGGAGACAGCGGTCATGGTCTGCTCACCGCCGGACAGCAGCGAGATGGTCTGCAATTGTTTGCCGGGCGGGCGCGCGACGATGTCGATGCCGCTTTCGAGCACGTCGTTTTCATCGACGAGGATCAAGTCCGCTTTGCCGCCGCCGAACACTTCGGTGAACATCGTGCGGAAATTGTCGCGGATCTGCTCGAAGGTGGTCTTGAACATTTCCTTCGTCTGCGTGTTGATGCGGTTGATGACTTCCAACAATTGGGCCTTGGCCTCGACCAAATCGTCGCTTTGCTTGGTGAGAAATTGATAACGCTGCTCGGTCTCCTCGTATTCCTCAATGGCGACCAGGTTCACGGGGCCCATTTCGTCGATGCGTTTTTGAATTGCGTCGACTTGTTGCGCCACGGCCGCCCAATCGGTCGCCCCGCCGGCGGCGGCCATTTCCTCGGGCGTCATGACATGGACTTTGGCGGCGCCTTCGTCGGCAAAAGTAATGGTGATGCACTCGCTGCGGATGTCGTCCAGGTTCAGGTGATATTTTTGCTGAACGCGATCGCGGAGATTTTGCACGGACATGTTTTTCTGCGCGAGTTCGACTTCAAGCGTGCCGCGCTGCTGCTGCACCTCGGTGAGGCGGCGGCGCTGTTCGCGGAGGTTTTCTTCGCGGGCGGTCACGTCAACCTCCTGCGATTGCTTTTGGGCGAGCAATTCGGCGGTCTGCGCGTTGACCTGTTCGCGGTCGTGCTGGAGGCGGTCGATCTGCGAGCGGGATTCCTGAATTTCCAATTCCGCCTGTTCTTTGCGGCCAATGAAGGACGAGCATTCGGAGCGGCGTTGTTCAACGACCTGGGCGAGTTCGCGAATGCGCTGATCGAGGTTCTGTTTCTGCTGGCGGAACGACGCGCACAACTGCTCTTCGGACGCGAGGGCGACTTTGCTTTCGGTCAATTCGGTGTTGGCGGTGTCGCGCCGCTGGCGAAGATTTTCGAGGTCCGCGGTCAGCGAGGCGACTTGCTCCTGCTGGGTGCGTTCGCGGGTTTCCAGTTCACCGGCGCGGTCAGCCAGTGCGTTGCGTTTCTGCATTCCCTCCTGCTCCTGCGCGGCGAGGCTTTGGACTTCGTAAACGACGGTGTCGATTTTCTGGTGCAACAGGCGGCGGGAATTTTCGAGCGCGGTAAATTCGCCTTCGCGCGTGGCGATGGCCACTTCCTGCTGGCGAAGCTCGGTCTGGGCCTGTTGCAAACTGGCCTGCAATTCCGTCTGTTCGCTTTGCAACGCGCCTTTGCGGCGGCTGAGTTCGGCGATTTTCTCCTGCAACTCCGCGAGGGCGATTTGCAGTTCGGTAATTTGATTTTTGCGTCCGAGAATTGACGACGGAGCGCGGCCATTGCCGTGGCCATTCAGGTAACCGCCCGTATAAATTCCGTGACGGTTGAGCAAATCGCCGGAGAGCGTGACGAAATCGCAGCCGGCATGGCCGTTCTGAAGTTGGGCGGTGGCGGAATTGAGGCTGGGGGCGATGAACGTGCGGCCCAGCAGGCTCTTCACCAGTTTCTCGACCGCGGGATCAATCTTCACCACGTTCAGCGCGGCGACGACTTCGCCTTTTTCCAACTGATTTTTGATCGATTGCTCATCGTCGCCCGGCGCCATGTCACCAGCAAACTTAAGCTGATGATCGGGCATTTCGACGGCCAATGCGGCAACGCTGGCGCGGCCGGCTTTGCTGGCGGTAAGGTCGACGAGAATCTGCTGGGCTTGTTCCGGTTGCTCGGTCAAAACCAACTGCAGGTTGTGGCCGAGGGCGTTTTCGATGGCGACGACGTAATCATCCGGCACGCGAATGCGTTCGGCGAGTGAGCCGATGACCGCCTGCGAGCGGCGCAGGGCGGCGACAGCGCCGGCGCTGAAACCTTCGTGCGAACCTTCGAGTTGCTCGAGCACGTTCAGGCGCGAGCGCTTCTCGGATTGCGCGTGCAAATATTTGTCCTGCTCCTGCGAGGCCTGGCTTAATTCCTCCTGTATCTCGCGCAGGCGTTTCTGGCGTTCCTCGACCGAGCCGCGCTTGGTCTGGACGCTGAGCTTCTCCGCTTCGACGTTGACGGCAAATTCGTGCAGGCGCGATTCAAGACGGGCGCGCTCTTCTTCGAGTTGAATTTTTTCGGCGGAAAGTTTTTCGAGGCGGACGACATTGCCCTGCTTCTGCAAATCCAGCGCGGTGATTTCATTGCGGACGCGGGTCAGGTCCTGCGCGGCGGCGAAGGCATCGGCCTGCGCTTTGCGCAAGGACTCCTGGCGCTCCTGCAAATCGCGCTCGACCTGTTGCAAGGCGGCGCGGCGGACTTCCAGCGTTTCGCGCTGTTGCGCGAGCGCGGCTTCGGAGGCGAGCAAGCGGTCCGCGATGGCCGCGAGTTCGCCGGTGGCGGCGCTGCGGCGGTCTTCGGCTTGCGCGATGTCGGCTAGGGCCTTGGAATTTTGCGTGGCAATTTCGTTAAGGCGTTCCTCGTTAAATTGAATCCGGCTTTCGTGACGGTCGGCTTCGCCTTTCAATTCAAGGCCGCGCTGCTGCATGGCGGCGATGGAATGTTCGAGTTCGGAGAGGCGCTCGCGCAACTGGCCGATTTCATCTTCGCAACGGAGAACGTTCGCGGAACCGGTTTCGATTTCATCGCGCAACTTTTCCGCACTGGCCTGGCGCTCGCTGATTTCGGATTGCAACACGTCGAATTGATGACGTGCGAGTTGCGTGTCGAGGTGCTGCATTTCCGTGGAGAGCTGCTTGTAACGGCGGGCCTTGCCGGCCTGGCGTTGCAGGGAGCCGATCTGGCGTTTCACTTCGCGGATGAGGTCGGCGACGCGGACGAGATTTTGTTCGGTGTATTCCAGCTTGCGCAGGGATTCTTTTTTCTGCGCCTTGAATTTCGTGATGCCGGCGGCTTCTTCAAAGATCATCCGGCGATCTTCGGGTTTGCTGGAGAGAATCTGCGTGATGTGACCCTGGGCAAGGATGCTGTAACTCGTCTTGCCCATGCCAGTGCCCATGAACAGTTGCTGAATATCCTTGAGACGGCACGGAACTTTGTTGATGAAATATTCGCTGCCGCCATCGCGGAAAATGCGGCGCGTAACGGTGACTTCGCTGTAAGAGACCTCAACGCCTGCGGCGCGCAGATGCTCCTCGTCGACGTCACCGAGGGTGATGGACACTTCGGCCATGCCGATCGGCTTGCGGCCATCGGTGCCGTTAAAGATGACATCGGCCATTTCGCCCCCGCGCAGGGCTTTGGCCGATTGTTCGCCCAGTACCCAACGGATAGCGTCTGACACGTTGGACTTACCACAACCGTTGGGGCCTACGATGGCCGTGACACCGGGTTGAAAATTGAGGGAGGTCTTGTCCGCGAAGGACTTAAATCCTAAAACTGTTAAGTTTTTGAGATACATTGCGATTACAAAAGCAAACCGGGTTTAAATAGTAAAGCGAAAAACCACCATATACAGGGTTGTCCGCCGTCGGAGCACAACTAATTGGTGAGGAACCGAGATTCGAAATTGTGCGCTAACCTAATCCAAACTGACCTATCTACTACGCCCTTATCTATAATATTTAAGGGCATTTTTGCAACTTAAATCGGGCAAAATCGGAGGGATATTTTCGCCTGCTCGACCGCAAAACGGGATCTGCCGCGCCTGTGAATAAGTTTTTCTCTCCTTTGCATTCATTCTTTTGACCGGCAGGCCATTTAGCAAAGTAGGAGACGAGGTGACGAGTCTCTGCACAAGTTCCCGAAAATGCGAAGATGGAGACTCGTCACCTCGCCTCCTACGAAAAAGTTCGCGGCAGATTTCCTTCGACGCATGGAAAGAGAATTCATAGGGTGAACGCGCCGTCAAAACTGGTCATGAGACACTTTTTTTTAACCTCACTGCTCCTGCTTTTCGGATTCACGTGCAGCGCGGTCAATTATCAGTCGTCGCCCGTTGTGCCGCCCACGCTTGCGCGGGAATTTCGCGGCGTGTGGGTGGCGACGGTGGCGAACATTGATTGGCCGTCCAAACCCGGACTCAGCACCGCGCAGCAAAAAGCGGAATTGATTTCCATCCTCAATCACGCCGCGCAACTCAAACTCAATGCGATTATTTTCCAGGTCCGACCCGCGTGCGACGCGATGTATGACTCGAAAATCGAACCGTGGTCGGAATATCTCACCGGGACGATGGGCAAAGCGCCGGAGCCATTTTACGATCCGCTCGCGTTCGCGATCACAGAGGCGCACCGGCGCGGAATGGAGTTGCACGCGTGGTTCAACCCCTATCGCGCGTTGCACAAATCGCACACGGGAAATATTTCGCGCGGTCACGTCAGCAAGACGCATCCGGAACTGGTGCGCAGCTACGGCGAGTATCTCTGGCTCGATCCGGGTGAGCGCGAGGTGCAGGATTATTCACTGCGGGTGGTGATGGATGTCGTGAAGCGCTACGACATTGATGGCGTGCAATTCGATGATTATTTTTACCCCGACCCGAGCGGCGCGAACCGGGATTTTCCAGACGAAGCGAGCTGGAGAAAATACGGCGCGGGCGGAAAACTTTCGCGGGCCGATTGGCGGCGGCAGAACGTGGATACGTTCATCAGCAGCGTCTATAGTTCCATCAAAGCAGCCAAGCCGTGGGTTAAATTTGGAGTGGCGCCTTTCGGCATCTGGCGTCCGGGCGAGCCGCCGCAAATTACGGGATTCGATCCGTATAACAAATTGTTCGCCGATTCGCGCAAATGGCTGATGAACGGCTGGGTGGATTATTTTTCACCGCAATTGTACTGGCCCATCGAGCAAAAGGAACAAAGCTTTCCGGTGTTATTGGATTGGTGGGCGCAACAAAACAGCAAGCGTCGCCACCTTTGGCCGGGCCTGTCCGCGTCCGCCGGTCTGTTCCATGAATGGCGGGCCGGCGAAATCCCGGACCAGATTCGTCTGGAGCGAAAATTACCCGGCTCGGACGGCTACATTTTTTACAGCGCGACCAGCCTGTTCACGAACATCGCGCGAGCGGTGGAGTTGCAGCACAATTTGACCGCCGACCTCAACCGGCAGCCCGCGTTGGTGCCGGCGTCTCCATGGCTGGCGAGCGCCACGCCGAGCGCGCCGAGTGTTTCGATCTTTAGCGTGCCGAGCGCGGTGCGGGTGGACTGGAGTGCGGGCGGCACCAATTCCGTTCCGGTGCGCTGGTGGTTGGTGCAGACCAAATCTCAAAACGATTGGAAGACCGACATTTTTCCGAAAGAAGTATCGTCCGCATTTCTGACTGGAAATCCGGAGGTGGTAGCCGTGACGGCAATCGATCGCGTAGGAAATGCGAGTCCGGCTCGGGTGTTGGAGATGGTGAAAAATCCGGCGGGGCAGCGGATTCTTCTAAAAAAATAGCGCTCAAATCACCCGACCCAGAGGCTTACTCTTCAGCGCCATGCTGGCGCAGCAGTTCGTCCACTTTCTTGAGAAAGCGATTTTGCGCGACATAGCTCAAAGGAGTATAACCGTCGCTGTTCCGCACGTTGACGGCGGCATTATGAGCCAATAGTAATTCGACTTCCTCCTTACAGCCGTCTCTGGCTGCCCAATGCAAAGGTGTCCAGCCATCTTTGTTTGTCGCATTGATCTCGGCTCCGTGCGCGACCAGCAGTTCAGCCACACTGGTAGCACAACCCCACGCAGCCTCATGCAACGGTGTCCAACCGAGGTCGTCCCTGGAATTCACGTCGGCGCCTCTGGCGAGCAGTAATTCCGCCACTTCCCGGTGACCTTCTCTCGATGCGTAATGCAACGCTGTCATGCCGCTGCTGTTCCTGGCATTGGCCGCGG
>DASXHY010000506.1:0-3637 GCA_036488095.1 Verrucomicrobiia bacterium
GCCACCGCTTGCAGCGTGTGCGCACCGGCGGGCGTGTTACTTAATGTAACCGTGTAAGGCGACGAAGTTTTATTCGTGGCGAACACGGAATCCAGATAAAGAGTGACATTGGTAATAGTGCCGGGTGATACCGTCGCAATCGACGTGACGCTGAAATTATAAACGCTTACCGTCTGGTTGTTGGTCGGCGTGGTAATGGACACGGCTGGAAGCGTGCCGGTGACATTCACCACCGCCGATGTGGTGTTGAGTGACGCGGTATCCGTCGCCACCGCCGTCAACACATGCGCGCCGGGTGTCGCGACCCACGCGAACGCGTATGGACTCGCAGTGGAATTGCCCGCCAAAACGCCATCGACATAGAAACCTACATTAACCACTCCGCCGTCGTCGGCAGCCGAAGCGCCCAACGTCACGGTCGAACCGGACAGGAATTGATTGCCGTTCACGGGATTGGTAATCGTCACGGACGGCGGCAGATCCGCCGCGCTGACGTTGATCACCGAAGAGGTGACCGCGTTGCCGTTAATGTCCATGGCCACGGCTTGCAGCGTATGCGCGCCAGCCGACGCGCCGGCTACCGCGATGGTATAGGGCGAACTCGTTTTGCTCGCGAAATAGGTCGCATCCAAATAGAAGTCCACGTTGGTGATGGTGCCCGGCGAAACCGTGGCGTTCGCTGTCATATTGAAAGTGTAGATGCTCACTGCCTGATTATTTGTCGGACTGGTAATTGACACCGCCGGAAGCGTTCCAGTGACATTCACCACCGCCGAAGTGGCATTCTGCCCGATGCTGTCGGTCGCGATCGCCGTCAGCGCATGAGCGCCCGCTGTCGCGGTCCAGTTTGCGCTGAACGGACTGGCGCTGGCATTGCCCACCAGGACGCCATCCACGTAGAAACCAACGTTCGCCACTGAACCATCATCCGTCGCCGCCGCGCCGAGCGCTACAATGGAGCCAACCAAAATCTGGCTCCCGCCCGCTGGATTCGTGAGCGTCACTGAGGGTGGCAAATCAGCCGCAGTAATATTCACTACTGACGAGGTGGCCGAATTCGCGCTGCTGTCCGTCGCCACCGCAACCAATGTATGCGCTCCCGCTGACACTCCGTTCGCCGTGAAGGTGAAGGGCGAATTGGTGAGATTGGTCGCCACTACGGAATCCAAATAGAACGCCACGTTGGTAATCGATCCGGGCACCACGGTTGCGCTCGCGTTGACATTGAAATTATAAACGCTGACTGTCTGATTATTCGTCGGAGCCGTGATCGAGACATTGACCGGCACAACCGAAACGCCCACCACATCGCCGAAACTGGTGCCCACCCTGAATTCATCGAGGGTGATTCCCATCGCGGAGCCGTCATACAACCCGAAATCGACCAGCGCCCCAAAACTTGGCAAGCCTGTTGAAACCGTGAAATCCGCCGTCGGCGCGGTGGTTTGATTCGCTGTTGGATTCGAATAGACCGAAACACTGGACACAACCCCCGCAGTGTAAGTGAATTGCAATACATACAGGTTCGTATTCGCATACGTCTGCAGGTTGGCGCTCGTCCCCAGTTGCGCGCCAACGGTCGTCGGGCTGCTCATGGCCATGAGACAGGGCTTGCCCTGCGTTGCGCCGACTTGTTGGTACGCCAGCATCACGCCGACGCCCGCGCTATTCTCCAATATCACGCCGCTGCGATTACCGCCGTTATCGCCGGTTTGTTTAAAAAGGAAACTGACCCAAACGCTGCCCGTGGTGGGCGCGCCCACAATATGCGTGTACAGATTGTTCGCACCGAGGTTGGAAATCGATTTCGCCGCCACCGGCAGGTTCGGGTAACCCACGCCAAATGTGTTAAGAGTCAGGGCGCCGCCGCTCCAATTGCCGCTGAAACCCCCTCCCGTGCCGGTAATCTGATTCGGCGTGCCGGTGGGCGCCGCTGTTCCCGTGTTGACCTGCGCGCCGGTGTAATTCATCGGATCATAAGCAATCAGCGCAGCCCCGGCATTAAACGCCAGGAGCGCCGGCACAATAATGCCGAGAGAAACGGTGCCGAGATGGCGCAGCCACGAACGGTTGACGCGGTGGTTGGAGTGGGTGTCTTTCATGATTCCGGTTTGATTTAGTTGGTTCGCGCTGGTTTTGACACAGCCGCTATTTCTGCCCGACGTCCGGCGACGGCTCACGTGTCGGCAATGAATGAGTGTGGGCACCGTATCAAAAACGAAGCGGCACTGACTAGCTCCCCAAATGGGTAGTAATTTCACCCGCCGACAATCATCGGCCTTAGTGTTAGGGAATCACCCTATACCGCACGCCTTGGCGTCGATTACGATTTGCGCGCATGGTCACGCACGAAACGCCTGAACGGGCCGTCATATTACTGGCGGAAGATGAGGAAGACTACGTCCTGGTCCTCAAGCAGGCGTTTTCACAGGCCAACATACGAAACCCGTTTTTTGTGGTTTCCACTGGGGGGCAATTGTTGTCTTACCTGAAAGGCGAGGGCAAATACGCCAACCGCGACGAGTACCCGCTGCCCGACCTGTTGCTGGTCGATATCAAGCTGCCGGGATTCACTGGTTTGGAAGTGCTCGGCTGGCTGCGCTCGCAGCCGGGGCTTTCCGGACTCCGCGTTCTCGTCCTCACCTCATCAGACGAGATGAAGGATGTGAACGATGCCTACCGATTGGGAGCAAACTCGTTCCTTTTGAAGCCCTACGATTTTGCCGACCTCGTTCACCTGGCCAAAATGATCCGGGAATTCTGGCTTCGCATCAGCAAATGCCCCGAGAGTTTCCGCCCGCCAATAAGCCTCGTCACTAACGAGCAGCCGAGCGAAATCGAACAGCCACGGACGGCTGTGGATTGATGGACGGTTTTGCATTGTCAAGATTCGGCCGACTTCACGCACTATCGACACGCGGCTTTCTTTTGTGTCATAATTCCCGGCGAGGGAATGAAGCCATTATGGGCCGCTCTTATCTCTTTGAATGTCCCAAGTGCGGTTACAAGGCCAGCGTGTCCGGCGGCGCGGACTCGGGTTTCGAACTTTTCGTGCAGACCGCCGCCTGCCGCGATTGCCGGACGCTGTTTGACTCGGTCGTGCGATGGCGCGTGCCCGACACCGGGCTGAAAATCCCCAACGAATTTCAACGGCTGCGATTCCGAAAATCCCAGCCGGAAATGCCACCGACGCTGGAAACCGCTTTGAGCCGTTTGCCTCCTGTGGGGATCCGGAAATTCAAGTGGGTGCCGTTCAGGATACGCTGCCCGGTGTCGCCGGCGCATCGCGTGAATTCCTGGAATGAACCGGGGAAATGTCCGCGCTGCGGTACTTTCATGGAAAAAAACGCGCTGCCGTTCCGGTATTGGGACTAAGCCGGAACTATGCAATTGAACAACCGCAGATGGACGCAGATAAACGCAGATGGGAAGCAGGACAATATTTGGCTCATTGGCCATCCGAATCACCTTTTAGTGAGCACATCTTTCCAAGAAAAAGAGCTTTCGCCCTTTTCAAAATCTGCGTTCATCGGCGTCCATCTGCGGTTTGAACTGCATCGTTTCGGCTAAGACTCTTTCTTTTTCACCACGCTGATTTGGCCGTTGCGCTCGGCGTAGGCTACTTTGACCTGACTCG
>DASXHY010000050.1:0-4910 GCA_036488095.1 Verrucomicrobiia bacterium
GCGCCCGCCTCGGGCGCAGTGAGCCGCGCCTCGCGGCTCACTTTGAGGCGTGAAATAATTCTGCCGTTAAGTGCCTTCCCACGCCGCACGTGTTCGGCGCGAGGCGCGCCGAACGACGCCCGAGGCGGGCGCGCTCCCCAAAATTCAACTTGCATGGATTCGGCTTAGAAATGGGCCGGAGACCAGCTCTTCGATCACAGCCACGGCTTCCACTTTTCCATCATGCCGCGTAGCGTTTCGATTTCGTCCGGTTTCAAATCCACCAGTGGCGGACGCACTGGGCCGCCGACGAGCCCGGCCATTTCCATCATCGATTTCATGACGGACACTTCGTAGCCTTTTCGGCGCGCGCGCAAGGCGTAGAGTGGAACGATCAATTCGTTCATCAGCTTCGTCAGTTCATCCGAGTAACCGGCTGAAGCCAGTTCGTGCAGACGGAGTGAAAGTTTCGGCGCCACGTTGGCGATGCTCGAGGTGTAGGCGCGAATTCCGATGGTGTAATAGGCGGGCACCGCGTCATCTCCCGCGCCACCAATCCAATGCAGCCGATCGCCGACGCGCTGGCGAATCATTTGATAACGGCGCATGTCCGCCTGGCCGTCTTTCCACGCAATCAAATTGGGAATGGTTCGCGCAAGCTTTTCCACGAGAGCCGGCGAAGGATTAAACCAATCGCGGCTGTAAATCAGCAACCCGAGCGGCGTGGCATCGGCGATGCCTTTGTAATAGGCCACGACTCCTTCCTCGTCGGGGTTCGGATAATACGGCGGGAAAGCGAGGATTCCACTGACGCCCGCGGCGGCCGCCTGCTTGGCCATGTCCGCAGCCATCGAGGGATTGAAGCCGACGCCGGTCAGGACGGGCACGCGGCCTTTTACTTCTTCGACGGTGGTTTTGACGACCGCCAAATGTTCCGCGGGCGAGAGGCAATGGATTTCTCCCGTGCCGGCCGGGGCCACCACGGCGCACACCGGGTATTTCAGCAAGGAGCGGAGATTTTTTCGCAGCCCGTCGAGATCGAGCGAGAGATCGTTCTTGAAGGGTGTGCAGGGAAAGGAAATGACTCCCTCCAATTTCCCGCGGAGTTCGTAGGGTTGCATGAGGAGATGGGATAACGGATGGAGGGCGGGTTATCAAGTGAACACCGAGATTCGAGGCCAAATGACGAATGACGAATGGAATTTCGGCATCCGTCTCGCCATTAGTCGATTGCCACGGAGTATTTGTAGTTCCGCGTTTACGCGGTCGGCTGTGGAAAATGCACCGAACCGCCTGAAGGCGGAACTACAAACGGATGGAAAACGACATTGGGGTCGAGTTTCACCGGTTTTTTCGTGCCAATTGGTTTGTTTCGTGCTTAAACAAGTCTGGTCAAAATGGACTTAAATTCGACAAATTTTCCGTTGCGCCCGGCCTGGACTGAAATCGACCTGGGACGCCTGCGCCGCAACCTGCAACTCATCCGCCGCGACCTCCCGGCAAAGGTCAAGATGATGGCGGTCGTTAAAGACGAAGCCTATGGCCACGGGGCTTTGGACGTGGCGCGGATTGCCCTGGAAGAAGGCGCTTGCTGCCTGGGCCTGAGCACGCTCGAGGAGGCCATGACGCTGCGCGATGCCGGGATCACCGCGCCGTTGCTGCTGCTGGGCGAACGGCAGGAGGCCGAATTGCCCTGGTGCGTTGCCCATGATTTGACCGTGTGTGTCAATGAACCGAACACTGTGCGCAAGCTGGCGCGGGTGGCTGCCGCCGCCGGGAAACGGGTTTCGGTGCATGTGAAAATTCATACCGGCATGAGCCGTTACGGGGTGCGCTGGGACGAGGCGCTTTCCCTGATCGAACTGATTTGCTCCGAAAACTCGTTGCTGCTGGAAGGCGCGATGACCCATTTCGCGCAGTCGGATGAAACGGACAAGACTTTTGCAAATCTCCAGATTTCGCGCTTCGACAAAGTGATGGCTGGACTGGCCGAGAAGGGCATCCGCGTGAAATGCCAGCACCTTTGCAACAGCGGCGGATTTTTGGATCTCCCGCACGCGCATCGCGACATGGTCCGCACCGGCATTTTGATGTACGGCATTTTTCCATCGAGCGTTTGCCGGCGCATTCCGGGCATCGAACCGGTGATGTCCGTCAAGGCGCGCATTGCGGCGATTCAAAAGCTCGAGCCGGGAGAGGTGGTCGGCTACGGCATGCGTTACACCGCGTCGTCGCCGCGCAGGATCGCCGTGCTGCCGATCGGCTACGGCGATGGTTTTCCGCGCGTGCGCAACGACGGCGGAGCGCTCATCCACGGCAAGCGCGCGCCGCTGGTCGGAGGTATTGCGATGGACGCGTTGATGGTGGACGTGACGCATATTCCCGAAGCGCAAATGTGGGACGAAGCGGTGATCATGGGCCGGCAGGGCGCGGACGAGATCACCGTGCACGACGTGGCGAAGCTCAAGAACTCAGTGAGCTATGAAGTGCTCACGAGCTGGCGGCTGCGGCTGCGGCGCAAATGCGTGAACGGGTCCGACGCTGGCAAACACGAGCACACGAGGGAAACAGTTCCGGTGTGATGCGGCGAGTTGCGTCGATTCGGGATTTACCATGAAACTTTTATTTTCCGAGCAAAACTCCGATTACGATCATTATCAATTTCCTTACGCCATTTGGGCGGTGCCGGAGGCGGGCGAAATGCCTTCGGACATTTTCAACGCGGGCTTTTTGCCGTCGTCGCGCAACCTGGACCGTTTTTATTTGTGCCGGCAGGTGCGCGTGAACCTGGCGAAGTTCAAGCCGTCGTCCGAGAACCGCCGCATCCTCCGCAAGGGCGCGGACATCGAAGTGAAACTCGTTCCGCGCGACAAATACGATTACACACCGGAGCGCCGGCAGTTTTTCAAGAATTACGCGGACATCCGATTCGGCAAGGACATCATGACGTTCGAGCGGCTCGATGGATTGTTCGCTGCGCCGATCATTTCGCACCTCCTGCTGTTTATCGACGTGAAAACGGGCACGGAAGTGGGCGCGGCGACGGTGTATCTGGAAGGCAAGGAACTGGCGTTTTATTATTACGCGTTCTACGACCTGAATTATTACGCGCGGAACCTGGGCATGTTCATGATGACTTCGGCGGCGGCTTTATTCGCGGAGCGCGGCTTGAAACATCTTTATCTCGGCACCTGTTACTCGCAAAACGCGCTCTATAAGACGCAATTTGCCGGCTCGCAATTCTTCAATGGGTTCCGCTGGTCGGACGACATGGACGAACTCAAGTTCATCATCAAGCGCGACAAGAAAGACCTGGAGCAGCATCTGTTGGAAACGGAGAATTATCGCGCGACATTTTACGGCGGCGATTTGGCAAAAATCACGAACGCAAGCGAGTTTCGGGTGAAGGTGAGGTAGTCTTTGCAGCGAAGTGATGCAAGGTCCCCGGGGCGTTGACTGGCAGATACTATTCGGTAAACTAAGAGAAGAATGACTAAAGATCGCATCGATATTGCAATCAGAGAGGGCATCCCTTTCGAAATAAAGATGGCCGATGGCGAGAAGTATCGAGTGACCGAATCTAACCAGATCGCGCTGGGAAGAACTTTCGTTGTGGTAATCGACAAACGCGATTTGCCCCACGTTCTACCATTGCTGACGATGACCGGGATCAGTTATCTGAAACCGTCAAAAAACGGAAGTCACCGATAAAAACATTTGCATGTTTGGAGATGACCTAATCACAGTTGATCAGGACATTCTGGGAGGCCGGCCAGTATTTCGAAGAACACGCGTTCCAGTAAACACGTTGTTCGAGTATCTGGAGAACAATTATTCCCTGGAGGAGTTTATCGAATGCTTTCCATCCGTGACCCGTGAAATGGCTCGCCGTATTTTGGAGCGCGCCGAGTCTACATTGCTGTCACCAGTGGCGTGAAGTGAATTTCGAAGGCTGGAAATCCCCTGACTCACCCCAAATCCACCGGGTCGATGTCCACCGCCAACATTACGTCCTCGGGCAACGCCAATGATTGCATTATTTTCGCGAGCTCGCGGCTGAGCGCGCTCATGCGTTGCGTGCGCAGCATGATTTGATAGCGGTAAAATGTCTCCGCGCGCAGCAATGGCGCGGGCGCGGGGCCGGCGATCACTAAGTCCAAGGTCCAATGTCCATCCGCCTTCGCCAAGGCTACGGCGGACGAGATGTCCAAAGGCGCGCCCGGCTCGGAGACTTTGGACTTTAGACTTTGGACTTTGGACTCAATCACCTTTTTAAGATGCTCAGCGGAAAATTTCACCTTCTCTTCATTGCGGCCTTTTAAGGTCAACAACGCCACGCGGCTGAAGGGCGGATATTTAAGCTGTTCGCGGAATTCCAGTTCCTGCTCATAGAAACCCTGGAAATCGTGGCGGCGGGCGAATTGAATGGCCGGATGAAAGGGCGTGAACGCCTGGACCACGACTTCGCCCTCTATGTCGCCGCGACCGGCGCGTCCGGCGACTTGTGTGAGCAATTGAAAGGTGCGCTCGCCGGCGCGGAAGTCCGGCTGATGCAGCGCGAGGTCGGCAAAAATAATTCCCACCAGGGTGACATTTGGAAAATGCAGGCCTTTGGCAATCATTTGCGTGCCGACAAGGATGTCGATTTTGGCCGCGCGAAAATCACCGAGGATTTTGCGGTAATCGTCCTTGCGTTTCATGGTGTCGGCGTCCATGCGATGGGTGCGTGCCTGGGGAAATAATTTCGCGAGCGTCTCCTCGACTTTTTGCGTGCCGGTGCCGGAAAATCGGATGGCGGGATTTTTGCAACTTTCGTTGGGGCAAACCAACGGGACGCGCTCACTGTGCCCGCAGATGTGGCACGAGAGTTTTTGTTCCTGCCGATGATACGTGAGCGAGATGCTGCAATTGGGACAACCGCAGACGTAACC
>DASXHY010000170.1:0-3099 GCA_036488095.1 Verrucomicrobiia bacterium
CTTTCTTCGTCGCCGTAGGCTTGCGACATCCGCTTCAAAATCAATTCGCCCGCTTCGTTTTTCGTTGTATTCATAAGGGCAGCGTACCCAATGCCCTTGGACATCCTCAGTCCTATGCGTTTGCTAAGTATACAAGCCCGTATCATATGAACCATATAAACGCGTTATTGCAAAATTTCCGAAGGAAGGCATTATGTGGGTGGTGACTTTCGGCGGGGCTCCAATCCGGGTCCGCACAGGCCGTGCGAAGAACCATCCCCTAATTGGGGGATATAAATGGACGGGGTGCCCCGGATATAGTCATCACTGTTGCAGAAATTTTGCGTGGACAGGGGTGTACACGCAATATCCGGCGGAGCACTGGTTCTGTAGGGGTACTGGTGCTCCGCCATCTTTTTTATGCATTCACCCGCAAGCTCGACTCAGGCACCTTTGCGCTTCAAGGCCACGATCCAAAGAGCGCGATTTACCACAAAAATATCCGGGTTAAGCGGTTGGACTGAGCCGGAATAGTGGCACGGGCGTTTCGGCACGTCAAAGCAGACCTTCCAGTCTCGCGAGGACAAGACTGGAACCATGTTCCTCAGATTCGCACGGGCGAGACGCCCGTGCCGCTACGAATGATCGTCGGGCTTGAGTTCGCGCACCCAGATATTGCGGAAGCGGGTGGCATTGTGGTGGTCCTGAAGGTCGATCGGGCCGGTGGGCGGCTGCGGTGTGTAGTGCCCCACTTGTTTCCAACCGCTCGGCCCCCGGTAACTTTGATGATCCTGAATCAAGACGCCGTTCAAGAAAACTGTGACAATGGCCGGTGACTGAAGCGTGCCGCTGTCGTCGAAGTGCGGCGGGTGAAAAACAATGTCGTAAACCTGCCATTCACTCGGCGGGCGGGCGACAATGGCCAAAGGCGGATGCTGGCCGTACATCGCGCCGAGCGCGCCATCCGCATAAGTCGGATTCTTATATGAATCCAGGATTTGCACCTCGTATTTCCCCATCAGATAAATGCCGCTGTTGCCGCGGGCCTGGCTGTCGCCTTTCGGCGGCGGGGCGGAAAACTCGACGTGCAATTGAATGTCGCCGAATTCCTTGCGCGTTTGAATGTCCCCGGTGGGGCTTTCGATCAATTCGCCGTTCTCGATTTTCCATTTGGCCGGCTCGCCTTTTTGATTTTGCCATTGGGAAAGGTCGGTGCCATCGAACAGCACGATTGCGTCCGAAGGCGGCGTCCCTGGTTTTTCCTGCGTGCTGAAGGAGCCGGGCACGACGACCGGGGGTTGCGGGCGATTGGGATCATGCACATGCCACGGCGTGCCGGGAATGATGGGCGTGTTGGTGAAACCGTCGGTGTTGGGCGCCATTTCCCAGACCGGGCCAGCCACTGAGACGGGCGATGGCCGAGGGGTGGCACAGCCAGCGATCAGAATCAAAAGGCACGATGCGAGAAGAGTTGTTTTCATAATTTATGTTTACGAACGCAATGCTGACATGCTGGTTAGTTATTTACGTGAAAATGCGGCGTCAAACGCGGCCTGGTTTGGCGCAAAATCCAGTTTGCGAAGGAAATTGCAGGACTCCGTAGCGCCGTGAATGCGATCCATGCGACCGTCTTCCCATTCCACGGATAACGGGCCGGCGTAACCGGCATCATTCAGGGCGACGATGATTTTTTCAAAATTAATATTGCCGCGCCCGAGCGAGCGAAAATCCCAATACCGTCGCGGATCAGCAAAATCCGTGTGACCGCCAAAGACGCCGACTGTGCCATCCCCCTGCCCCCACCACGCGTCCTTCATGTGCGCGTGGAAAATGCGCGCGGCGAATTCGCGGATAAATTTCACGTAATCCACGCCCTGATAACCGAGATGCGAGGGATCGAAGTTGAAACCAAAACGTTTGTGATTCTGGACGGCGCTGAGGGCGCGCCGGGCGGAGGCGATGTCGAAGGCGATTTCCGTGGGATGCACTTCGAGCGCAAAATTTACGTTTTCTTTTTCAAAAACGTCGAGAATCGGCAGCCAACGTTTGGAAAAATCCGCAAATCCTCTTTCGAGAAATTCCTGGTTCGTCGGCGGGAAGGCATAAACCGCGTGCCAAATCGAGGAGCCAGTGAAACCATTGACGATAGCGGCGGAATGATTGGTCGAGGAACGGCCCGGTTTGGCGTTGAAAAATTTTCTCGCCGCGTGCGCGGTGGCTTTCATTTTTTCCGCTGCGCGCGTACGAACACCTTCGGGTTCGCCGTCGCCCCAGACATCCGAAGCGAGAATCGACTTGTGACGGCTGTCGATGAGGTCGCACACCGCCTGGCCGACGAGATGGTTTGAAATGGCGAAGCAACTCAAACCATGCTGTTGGAGCAGCGCCCATTTTTTTTCCACGTAACCGGGTTCGGCCAGCGCGCGATCCACTTCAAAATGGTCGCCCCAACAGGCGAGTTCCACGCCATCGTAACCCATGGCTTTGACTTTAGGTGCGAGTTCAGCGAGCGAGAGGTCCGCCCATTGGCCGGTAAAAAGTGTGATCGGTCTAGGCACGGGCGTGATTCTGTAGTTTCGACCGCCCCGGGTCAAGATCGCGGTCGAATTTCCCGAGCATCGGGAAATAGAATCGCGCCAAGCGTATCTGATTCTTAACGATGCCCAACTCGACTGATGCAGTCTGTCACATCTGCGAAACCTTGGATGCATTGAAATCGTCTATCCAAAAGAAAGAATGCTTTTAGAGGCCTGCATCTTCAGATAATATTCCACCCGAAAGTTCCTGTGAATATCGAAAGCGATCGTTGCTGCACTGCGCTCCGAACTATGCGGGACCGGATGCTGATTTGCCTGCTGGTTTGCCTGCCGGCGTTGTCGGTTAAAGGGCAAACCTCCCCTAAATCCGTAGCGGATTTTCAAAAAAACGTCCACCCCATTCTCGAGAACTATTGTTCCGATTGCCACTTCGGCGATGAAAAAAAGGGCAGCGTCTCTTTTAGTGATTTAAAGTCCGATAACGACATTCTCAACCACGACTTGTGGCTGAGGGTATTGAAGAATCTGCGCGCGAACCTGATGCCGCCGACTAAAAAAACGTCGCGCCCCACCCCCGAGGAAC
>DASXHY010000203.1:0-3762 GCA_036488095.1 Verrucomicrobiia bacterium
ACGGCGGAAGCGCAGAGCGCATCTCGTTTCTTGCCTTTGCGCAACAACTCTGCGCGCTTCTTATTAGCGGTGCGAGAATTGCGAAACGGTTTCGCAATTCTCAACACACTGTCCCTGAACTTGTTACGTCCTCGATTTCACGAAAAACTCGCCTTCCTAGCAGGAGGCGGAAAACCTTACCGTAAGTTTTTCGGCATCGCCCGCACCTGATAAAGTTAAATCAAAAACTCAATGAACACCTATGAAACCAAAACCCAAAAAAGACCGCTCACCGCCGGTTTCTCCGCTTTTCTCCGGTTTTCTCTATCGGGGGGATCAAGCACGGGGCCTGTTAAGCCGGAGAACGGTTTGCAAATTATCCGGGTAAATCCGACTGAATCCGACTAAATCCGAGTGAATCAAACCGATAAAGGGGGCAGGGGGTGGGAGCGCCGGCTTGTCCGCCATAGCTTTAGCGTCGGCGGAAGCTTCAGCGAAGTCGGACGTCCCGCCGGCAAGTCTCAGTTTTATTGTAAATGCAGCCAATTGGTGAATTCCTCCGTATTGTTGGCCACACCGCGCGTTGCAAAGCAGATGCGCCCCAAATGCTTGGAGTCCGCGAAAATGACTTCTGCACCGGGGTGAGGTATGGTATCTAACTGCACGATGCTGATGTTTATGCCCGCAAAATGGCCACGGCGGTTTTCTTTTAGGACTTTTGTCGTTCTCTTTTCCGCATTGGGAATCGTCTCGGTCGCGCGGGCGGGTTTTTCTCCGATTGCGCTGACCAGCGGAAGTTTCAACCAGGATATGGTGGTGGAGGCCAGCGCGCCGCATCCGGTTGTTGGCGGCGGCTACACGACAGCCTCCATGGACAGCGGCGTCGCAAATACGGGCACGAGTTGGTATGAACAGGGTTACAATACAACCAATCTCACGAGCGGTTTGCCGCATCCGGGCGCGACGTTTGCCAGCGCGAGCCTGCCGAATCATCAATACACGATGGCGCCGAGTTACACGACGAATAATGCGATGTTGCTGGACGCGACGCTCACCAGCGGCACATTCATATTGACGTCACCGGCGGCTTATTCCCAACTTTCCTTTCTCGAAAGCGGCGGCCACAACGGGGTTGGCTTTCGCTACACGGTGCATCACCTAGACGGCACCTCCGACACCGGCACGGGCAATATCCCTGATTGGTTTAATGGCTCAAGCCCGGCCTGGACAGCGAATGGCCGGGTGGACGTGGGCTCATTCGCCTTTTCGGCGATAAACTCCGGTAATCCTCGGCTTTATTCGCTGGATATCGCCTTGGCGAACACGACGAGTCCGGTGACGAGCATTGATTTCAATTATCTGTCCGGCAGCGGGGATGGCGCGATTATGGCGGTGAGCGGGATAAATGGCGCATCGTTCTCGCCGATTGCCGTGACGGGTTACAATGAAGACATTGTGGTGGAGGCGGCAGCGGGCAAACCGGGCGCATTGAGTGGCGTGACGACTGCGACGATGGATTCCGGCCCGAGCAATACCGGTTCGACTTATTACGAGATCGGTTACGTGTTGGAAGCGCCGGGCACCGGATTGCCGCACCCGGATGCTTTGGTCACGAATGTTACGGTTGCGGACCACATTTATCAAATGCCGCCAAGTTACACGGCGAAAAATGCGGTGCTTATTACTTCAAATCTTCCGACCGCGACGATTACGCCATCGACGCCCGCAAGCTTCGCCGCTTTGTCATTTCTTGCCGCCGTCGGCCAAGGCCCGGCGACGATCTCCTGCCTGGTGCATCATGCGGATGGAGCGACGGAGAGTAATGCGATTACGGTGCAGGATTGGTTCGCTCTCGCGCCGGTGGCGTGTTACGCGAATGGGCGGGTTTATGTGAATACCAAGACGGTGGATTCAATCAATGCCGGCAACCCGAGGCTGTATGCGGCGGACATTTCGTTGACCGATACGGCCAGCCCGGTGACGAGCATTCAGCTTAATTATCTTTCCGGTAATCCCAGCGCGAACGCGGCGATTTTTGCCGTGAGCGGCGGCACTTCGAGCTTGCCGCTGGCGCAGGATGATTTCAACGCGAACACGGCGGCCGGAACGGCGATGCTTCAGCAATGGAACAATCGCAACGACGGACTTTACCTCACGACCGGTTGGTGGAACGCGGCCAATTGCGTCGAGGCCGTGATCGAAGACATCTATGCCAATAACGACACGCAGTATCTGCCGGCGCTGACGAACACGTTCAACTTAAATTCCGGCGGCAATTTTCTAAACAGTTATTACGATGATGAAGGCTGGTGGGCGCTGTCCTGGATTCACGCGTACGACATCACGGGCAACACGAATTTTTTGAACATGGCGAAAACCATTTTCGCCGACCTGACGACCGGTTGGGACACCACGAACACTTGTCCCGGCGGCATTTGGTGGAATAAATCGCACGGCTATAAAAATGCGATTCCGAACGAGCTGTTTTTGTCGGCCGCGATCCGGTTGCATCAGAGAACTCCCACCGATGGCATGGGTGTGGGCAGTTATTTTTATTGGGCCACGAATGAGTGGGCCTGGTTCAAGGCGAGCGGCATGATTAATTCGCAGAACCTGATTAACGACGGCTTGAACGGCTGCGTCAATAACGGCCAAACGACCTGGACTTATAATCAGGGCGTCATCCTTGGTGGTCTGACGGATCTTTACAAGTCGACGGCGAACGCGAGTTATTTGAACCAGGCGATCGTGATTGCGAACGCAGTCATGACGCATCTGGTGGATGGCAACGGCGTGCTGGTCGAGCCTTGCGAATCGGGCGATTGCGGCGGGGACGGCTCGGAGTTCAAAGGCATTTACCAGCGCAACCTGGCCTATCTCTACGACGAAACGCACACGACGGCATATTATAATTATCTGCGCACGAATTCCCACGCAGTCTGGTTCAAGGGGCGCAATGTTTTCAATCAACTCGGCCTACACTGGGACGGGCCGTTTGACACCGCCGATGCGTCGCGCCAGAGTTCCGCGTTGATGGCGGTGAGCGCGCTAGCGCAACCGATCACGGCGGCGCTTTCGTTTTGCAAAGCCTCCGGCGACCCGGCGTTCAGCCACGCGATCGGCGGCTCGGCGGGCGGGTTGACCTGGAGCAGCACCAGCGCCGCGCGCGCGGATTACCTCCAATACGGGCCTTACATTTCCTATCTGCCGACGGGGCCGCATGCGGTGCATTTTCATCTGGCGGTGAACACGCTGAGTAATGCGAGCGATAATTTGGTCCGGCTCGATGTCCGCGAAAACAACGGCGGCGCGATTCTTGCCAGCGCGGATGTTCCCTGGAGCGCATTTACCGTCGCTGGTCGCGCGCAGGATTTCATGCTGCTGTTTACCAATAACGTGCCGGCCGACCCGCTGGAATTTCGTGTGTATTGGTACAACCTCGCCGGCGCGCCGCTGCTGACGATGACGGATGTCAGCATTGACGGCCTGGAAAACTGGTGCGCGGCGAATCTCACGCACGACCTTGGGCGGTTGGACGGATTGAATGGGTGGGAAGCGGATTATGTTCGCGACCTGGCGGCGGGTTTTCTCACGCGCGGACCCGGCGAGAGTTTTGCGCCCGGCGATTACACGGCGCAATTTGAATTGAAGGTGGATAATTTCAATTGGGACAATGCGGCGGTGGCGCAGATTTCCGTGGTCGATGTGGACAGCAGCACCACGGTGGCGTCGCAAACCATCACGCGGAATCAATTCCCGAACACGCGGTATCAAATCTTTCCG
>DASXHY010000229.1:0-4270 GCA_036488095.1 Verrucomicrobiia bacterium
ACCTCTGCGGGCATCAAATAATACCGAGTTGAAAACTGAAAAAGGCCGAACCGCCCCGCTTACTCGGTATTATCAGGCATTACAGAAAATGCCCGAGCTCGGCATAACGGCACTTCTACTATAGTTAAATTTTCGAGCCCGGCAAAAGCCAACAGAGGTTAGGGCCGGGGTGAGGGCGAGCGTAGATCCAATTAGTTTGTTCCGCATTCATTCACACGGTTGCCCCACACCAATTTTACCCATTGACTCGCGCTCCCGCTCCTCGGATTGTAAACGCCGTCTATGGAAAAAATTCGGCGCGCATTACTCTCCGTTTCTGATAAAACCGCCCTCGTGCCGTTCGCCCAGGCCCTCGCCGCCGCGAACGTGGAACTCATTTCCACCGGCGGCACCGCCAAAGCCCTGCGAGAGGCCGGCCTCGTCGTCAAAGACATCAGCGAGCACACCGGCTTCCCCGAAATGCTCGATGGCCGCGTCAAGACCCTTCACCCAAAAGTTCACGGCGGCCTGCTTTATATTCGCGGGAACGAAGCCCACGAATCCGCCGTCCGCGCCCACGGCATCCAGCCGATTGATTTGGTCGTCGTAAATCTTTATCCCTTCGAGCAGACCGTCGCCAAACCAAATGCCAGCCTGCACGACGCGATTGAGAACATCGACATCGGCGGCCCTTCCATGCTCCGCAGCGCCGCCAAAAATCACGACAGTGTCACTGTCATCGTTGACCCGGCGGATTATGCGGAAGTGGGAAAACAGATTTCCGAAACCGGCCAAACAACTCTGGCGTTGCGCCGCAAACTCGCCGCGAAAGTTTTCGCGCGAACGTCCGCCTACGACGGCGCCATCGCCGCGCACCTGGCCAAAGAGTTTTCGGAAAATCCGGACAGCGGCGCGGACTGGAACCGGCTGCACATCGACGCCCCCATCGCCCAACCGCTGCGCTACGGCGAAAATCCGCACCAAAAAGCCGTGCTTTACGGGCAATTCCGAAACTATTTCGCTCAATTGCACGGCAAGGAATTATCCTACAACAATATTTTGGACCTCACCGCGGCGGCGAACCTGATCGCCGAATTTCAAAACGAGCCCCCCACACTCGCGATTCTCAAGCACACCAACCCCTGCGGTGTCGGCCAGGGAGCCACTTTGCGCGAAGCATGGGACAAAGCGTTCGCGACCGACAACCAGGCGCCCTTTGGCGGCATCATCGCCACCAACAAAATCCTCGACGCGGAATGCGCCGCCGCGATTTCCGAAATCTTCAGCGAAGTCATCGTGGCCCCGGACTTCTCGCCCGAAGCGCTCAATCTTCTCCAGAAAAAGAAAAATTTGCGCCTCTTGAAAACCCTGAAGCCTATGTCCGAAGCTTCGCGGTTCGACGTGCGCAGCGTCGGAGCGGATTCGTTTTTGATGCAGGAACGCGATTTGAAGGTCACTTCGCAATCCGATTTGAAAATCGTCACGCGCCGGCAACCAACCGCGGACGAGTCGCGCGCGATGCTGTTCGGTTGGCGGGTGGCCAAACACGTGAAATCCAACGCCATCGTTTACTCGGGGCCGGACCGGACGCTCGGCGTCGGCGCGGGGCAAATGAGCCGCGTGGATGCGAGCCGCATAGCGGTATGGAAAGCCGGCGAGGCGAAGCTTTCGCTCAAAGGCAGCGTGGTCTGCAGCGACGCATTCTTTCCATTTCCCGACGGCCTCATCGCGGCAGCCGAAGCCGGCGCCACGGCCGCCATTCAACCTGGCGGCTCAGTCCGTGACGCGGAAGTCATCGCCGCCGCGGATGAACGAAATGTAGCCATGGCCTTCACCGCCGTCCGCCATTTCCGCCATTGAAAAATGGTCCGTTGAAAAGGGGAGCGCGCCCGCCTCGGGCGCTGTGAGACGCGCCTCGCGGCTCACTCCAACGCTCAAATAAATTCCGGGGTTCAATGACTTCTTACGCCTCCAGGTTCGGCGCGAGGCGCGCCGAACAGCGCCCGAGGCGGGCGCGCTCCCCAACTTCATCGTTACGACTCACCCCTCCTGCAACAGCCAATAAACCAGCGCAATTTGCGCCAGGCAAACGAGCGCAATTAAGGTCCAGACAAACGCCTCGCGAATACCCTGCCCGCGCTGGCGCGCCTCGCTGAGCCAGAATTGCAGTTTCACCGAACCCGTCTCGATCATGTCTCCGTTGCGCAGGGCCGCGCGATGAATCGGCTGGCCGTTGATGCTCGCAAACGCGTTCGCCTGCGTTTCCACAACAAAACCTTCGGCGGAATCGAGGCTGATTTTGAGGTGGTCGTCCCACACGCCGGCTTCTTCCAGTTGAAGATCGGAATTGGCCGACCGCCCGATGCGTACAGGAAAACGGCGGGCATCCCAGGAGGAGCCCGCCTTTTTTCCGGAAAGAATCTTAAGTTGAACCATCACCAGAGAATCCGGCGCGGCACATTGATCCTGTCGCCCGCGAAAACGGGGACATCATAACGGGGATCCTTGATGGCCCGCGCCACATCGATGGTTTCAGTGTGGCCGCCGCGAGTCAGCCGCACTTTCGACTTTTTCGCAAAATCAGTGAAACCACCGGCAACCGAGATGGCCTTAACAATCGTCATGTCGCCCGGATATTCTTTTGCGCCGCGGTTCACGACTTCGCCATCCACGTAAAAATAGGAAGTCTCTCCCTTAACAGTGACGTTCAAATCCGTGTAGTATTTCGGAACGTAAAGATCGTGGATTTCCTTTTGAAGCTGGCCAGCCGTCTTGCCAGCCGCGGCGACCGAGCCAATCAACGAAAGAGTAATCGTGCCGTCCTCGTGGATTCTCTCAGAGTGCGGTGGCATAATATCCATGCCGCTGCCGATGGACACAAAAGACACAGTTATCGGGTCGCCTATATGAAACAGGTTTCCGCCTTCAGGCGGGTAGTCGGGGAATTTAGGCCCAGTCTGGCAGCCATTCAGCAGCCCAACGCAAACGATACCCGCGACGGCCAGCCAAAAGCTCGCCGCCCTCCTTAATTGATCAATCATGACGTTTTGAAAATGAAATTAGTACTTTGATTTAATATCAAGTTTCGCGCGATCTCCCGGGGCGGCGCCATTTGGAGCGCCATTGTCAGCGCCGTTTTCAGAGGGCTCCGCGTCCGCGTTCTTCGAGTAATAATAATCGTGATAGTAGCCGCTATAGTAATAATAGCTCTCGTCCTGCGACATGTTGATGTTATTGAGGACGATTCCCAGCAG
The DNA here is from genome assembly GCA_036488095.1 of Verrucomicrobiia bacterium. Lineage (GTDB taxonomy): Bacteria > Verrucomicrobiota > Verrucomicrobiia > Limisphaerales > DASXHY01 > DASXHY01. Next base: position 3,234 of record DASXHY010000229.1, read on the forward strand.
GTTGCCGCCGACTTTTTCAATCATCTGCTTGGCGCGGATGTTCATCGGCTGCGGGTAACGGCGATATTGAATCACCTGCAAGGTCATGTCGACTTCGCTCGCGAGAATCGAGGCGTCGCTGACACCCATGATCGGCGGCGAATCGAAGAATACGAAATCGTAGCGTCCCTTCAACTCGTTAATCAGCTCCTTCATTTGCGCCGAGCTAAGAATACCGATGGAACTGCTGGGCAGTTTGCCGCTCGCCATCAGGTGCAACGTCGGAACCTTCGTCGTCTGAATCACTTCATCGAGCGTATTTTGCTTCAGCAAATAATTCGTCAGCCCGAGCGCGTTCGTCACGTTGATCATTTTGTGCAACGTCGGACGACGCAAATCGGAATCGACCACCAGCACCCGGCTGCCGTTCTGGGCAAAGATCGTCGCCAGATTGAACGCAGTCGTGGATTTGCCTTCGCCGGCACCCGCGCTCACGACCACGATGGTGTTCAATTTGTCGTCCTTGCGGGAGAACAGGATGTTGGTGCGCAAAACGCGGTACGCCTCAGCATGCGGGCTCTCGGCGCCTTCATTCATGATCAAACCGATGTTCTGCGGAATGACTCCCAATACCGGCGCCTGCAGTGTCCGTTCCACATCGTCGATCGTCTTCACGCTGGTATCCAGGTATTCAATGAAGAACGCCAGGCCAACTCCCACCACCAGCCCAACCACGACTCCCAACAGGATATAAACCGGTTTGTTCGGACGAACGGCTTTGTTATCAACAATCGCGTGGTCGGTAATGGTTACCATTTTCGCGTGGGGCAGGGTCTTGTCCACTTGCTCCTGAACCCTCCTCATCTGGAGAACGACGCGGAGATGCTTCTGATTTTCAAGTTCTTCCTTGGCGGCAAAATACGGAGCGGCTCTCGAGGCGGTCTCGATGTCTGTCTTCTGCGCACTTTCAATTTCCGTTTTGAGGGTATCCAAATAGGCGGCGGAAGACGCCACTTTGGATTGCAGACCAAGCAGAATCCCATCCACACGATCGTTGA
>DASXHY010000347.1:0-3761 GCA_036488095.1 Verrucomicrobiia bacterium
ACGGCCACAATGTTGCGATATTTGGTCTTGGCCGAGCCGCGGATGACGACGTTCAAGTCCTGGTCCACGAGGCGCAGGCTCACCAGTTGATCGGGCAAGGTGTCAATCGTCACTTCGGCCTGGTTCAAATAAATTTTTCCGGAATCCTGAACGGTCACGTAATTGATCTTGGGCTTCGGGTCTTTGGGCCGCCGTGCCGCGCTCGGCAAACTAACCGCAAGGTCGTTCACAATTGGCGTGGTGGTGATGATGAAAATCACGAGCAGCACGAACGCAAGATCGAGCAGCGGCGTGATGTTCAATTCCGCCAACGCGTGATGAGTGCTGTGCGAACACTTTTTCATGCCTGGACTGCTTCAGATAACAAGGGAGGAATCGCCGGGGCCGCTTCAGGATGTCGTTCATCGGGCAGAGGCGGCATGAATTGAGTGTTCGCGACCGGCATTCCCTGGAAGCCCTGGAAGGCTTCGCGAATTTCCTGGGCGAGCGGGCGATTATCCACGTACTTGTGTTCCATCGCCGTGGCGTATTCGCTCGCGAAGGCATCCAACTCCTGCGTGATGGCGCGGATGCTGGTGACCATGTAGTTGTAAGCGAACATCGCGGGAATCGCGACGAACAAGCCGGTGACGGTGGCGATGAGCGCGCCGGCCACGCCAGGCGCCATGGCGGTGAGGCTGGCGGAGGCGGCTTTGGCAATGCCCGAAAAAGTTTCCATGACGCCCCAGACTGTGCCGAGTAACCCGATGAACGGCCCGCCGGCCACCGCAGTCGAAAGAATGATCATTCCTTTTTCCAGCGACAACGCCTGCGAACTGGCGGCGCGTTCGAGCGACACGCGCACCGAATCAAAGGAGGACGGACTGATCTTGGTGGTGATTTGCCGCGCGAGCATGTCCGTTTCCTGGCCGGTGGCCGACGCGGGGCCATGGGACATATTTTTTACCGAAACGACCTGGACCGGATTGTTTTTCAACTGATACTCGAGTTCCTCCGCGCCGGAATAATAAAGTTCGTAAGCCGGGGCGCCGTCGAATTCGAGGCCCTTGCGCGCGAGGTCCATCGGGTCGCGAGTTTCGCGGTAGGCGGTGAAAAATTTCTTTCCCGCCTTGCGCGCGCGCAATAACTGCCGCGCCTTGCTGATAATCACCGTCCAACTAAAAATCGAGAGAATGACCAGCACGCAGATGGTGGTTTTGCCTTCGGGTGTGGCTTGTTTGAACGCGAAGTCAAGCGCGCTGCCGAACAGCGGGGTGAACATGATTTGATGCATAGTTATTTAAAGCTTCCAGTAAATTGACGGTCACTCAGCCGCGACGTCCGCCTGCGTTGGTTATTTTCAGCCGCAGCGCTCGCAATGGAGTCACGTGCCACGCAACCAATAATCGCCGCCGAGCACAATTTGACGGCGTGCCGTAGACAAAGCGCTTCACGGGACGGACACGGAAATCCATCTCCTTATCTTAGGGTAACGAGGCCCAAAATTGTGTTACAGTTCTGTGAACTGTTATTGGGATAGTGGCATGGGCGTCTCGCCCGTGCGTCTCCTTTCCGGGGATTCTTGAATCTCACGGGCGAGACGCCCGTGCCACTACACCTTCGCCCGCAACTGTTTCAACTCCTCCAATAACGCGACCTGCGCCGGGTTGATCTTTCGCTTCGCTTCGGCCAGGTGAAAGAAGCAGGCGCGATCCACCTCCGGGCAATCCTGGAATTTTCCCGAGCGCGGCGGCCATTCCATCTGAAACGTGTTACTGTGAATGCACGCGGTATCGCATTCGCCTTCAAACGCCCACGCGTGAACGATCTTGCCGCCTTTCTGGGTGATGGGTTTTAACTCGATGAAATCTCCGTGCGGTTTGACGCCAATTTCCTCCTCGAATTCGCGCTTCGCGGCAGCCAGAGGCTCTTCGCCCGGCTGAATTTCTCCCTTGGGAATCGTCCACGCGCCGGCATCGCGATCTTTCCAGAAGGGACCGCCGGGGTGTGCGAGGAGGAATTCCAATTCGCCCTCTCGCATGCGATACATCAGCAAGCCCGCGCTGACCTTTTGCATGGCGGGATTGTAGCGAAAGGAGGACGTGAGTTAAGTTAAATCGTTAAATAGGTTAAATGGTTAAATGAGTGACCGGAGCCGACCGTTTGAACCATTTAACCAATCACTCATTTAACTCATTTAACAAATCACCAATTTAGCCAATCGCCACCTTCCCCTTTGCTTTTGCCGGGACGCTGGCTAACTTGTCTTGTGACCACCACATTTTCAGTTGCCGCGCATTGGCCGGGGGACTTCGACGAAGCCGGCCTGCAAAAATGGGCGGCGGATTTGCGCGCCCAACTCCCCGCGGCCCAAGTCAATCTGGGGCTGGTTTTCATGTCTCCAAAGTTTTTTCCGCAGGCAAAGCAAGTCCTCGAAATCCTTCGCGTCCACGCGCAAATTCCCCTGCTGGCGGGCTGTTCGAGCCAGAGCCTCATCGCCGGCGGCGAGGAAGTGGAGGAAAATCCGGGCCTGACGCTCGGCCTCTACGCGCTCCCCGGCGCGGACCTGAAGGCATTTTATTTCAGGCAGGAACAGGTCGAGGAAGCGAACGGACCGGGTTATTGGCGGCTCGAAACCGGCATCGAACCGGAACAGACCAACGGCTGGCTGGCGTTCATTGACCCGTTTCATCTCGATAGCGAGGCGTGGCTGCACACATGGAATGAAGCTTACGCGCCGTTGCCGGTCACCGGCGGGCTCGCCAGTGGTGATTTCACGGAGCAACGCACGCAGGTTTACCTGAATGGCGATGTCTTCGAGGACGGCGGCGTGGCCATTTCCATCGGCGGCGACGTCAAACTGGCCAGTGTTATATCACAGGGCTGCACGCCGATCGGCGATACCTGGACGCTCACGCGCGTGGAGAACAATATCATCCACGAAATCGGAAACCGGCCGGCTTACAAAGTCCTGGAGGAGACATTCAACCAACTGACGCCGCAGGAGCAGAAAATCGCGCGCAACAATCTCTTCGTCGGGCTGGTGGTGAATGAGTATTTGGAGGATTTTCATCGCGGCGATTTTCTCATCCGCAACCTGCTGGGCGCGGACCCGCGCTCCGGGAGCATCGCGGTGGGAGCGTTTCCGCGCGCGGGCCAGACGATGCAATTCCAGCGCCGGTCAGCAGCCGCCGCGATGGAAGACATGGAGGAACTGCTCGGCCGGGCGAAGCAGGGGCTGGAAGGCGCGCAGATTTATGGCGGATGCCTGTGCAGTTGCAACGGCCGCGGACAGGGCCTCTTTGGCCGTCCGAATCACGACGCCAAAAGTGTGCAGGACCGGTTCGGGCCGATTGGCCTCGCGGGGTTTTTCTGCAACGGCGAGATTGGCCCGATTGGCGAAAAGAATTTTCTGCACGGATTCACCGCGTCACTGGCGTTGTTTGTGAAGAAATAAGCCCCCGCTATTTCGCACCGGAGTCGAAAGAGCCTTGCGCCGCAATTATTCAAAGAAAGGGGAGCGCGCCCGCCTCGGGCGCTGTGAGACGCGCCCTCGCGGCTCACCCGAGCGCTCGAACTAAATCAACGGTTTCGTGACTTCCCACGCCTCCGAGTTCGGCGCGAGGCGCGCCGAACGGCAGCCGGGGCGGCTGCCCTCCCCGGAATTCGACTGGGCGCCACGATTTTTATTTCGCGCCGAAGACGCTGTCGAGAATTACTTCTTTCGTTTTCCAGATCAGGGCCATGGTCATGGCCAGCGGCAGCAGCGTGAATAGAATCAG
>DASXHY010000378.1:0-4331 GCA_036488095.1 Verrucomicrobiia bacterium
GGATGAAATCGAGGTGGTTGCTGGAAAAGGCATCCTGGGTGAGCCGCGCTATTTCGGGAAAATTAGCCGTCGCACCGGCCAACCGAGCCGCCGACAGGTCAGCCTGATTGCACGCGAAGAAATCGCGGAGCACGCCGCGACGCTGGGGTTGGAGTCGATTGCGCCGGGAGTTGTCCGGGCGAACATTGAGACGGAGGGCATTGACCTGATTCAGCATCTGGGGAAGGAAATTCGGATTGGGGATGCGATTTTGTTCTTATACGAGGGGCGCACGCCTTGCGGTCAAATGGATGCGATCTGCGCGGGGTTGCGGGGGCTGATGGAAAATAATCGACAGGGAGTGCTCGCCGAAGTGGTCAGGTCGGGAAAAATTCGTGAGGAGGATGTAATCAGCGTAGACTGAGCAAATTGCGCCAGTCGGCCGGCTTTTTGATTGGCACAAACCATGCGTTGGTTCCTTTGGATCGACAAAATCGAACTAGGGAATCTGGTGAAAAGCGCTGAAAACTATCGACGTTATTTGGGCAGGCTCCTTTTGCTGCTCGTCGTGCTTGTTTCGACAAGGTTCGCGGCGGTGGCGGGTGAGATGTCAATGGGTGCCGCGACGGAACAATCTTTCCCCCTGCTTCAAACCAAGACAGGCACGTATACGAACGTGACAGTCACGAAAAAGACGAAGGAATGGATTTTTATTCTTCACTCCCAGGGCGTTTGCAATATCAAGGCCAGCGATTTGTCCGCTGAAGCGCGGCTTGCGCTGGGCTATGACAAGCCCAAGACCGAGGCTGAACTCGCGAAGGAGGCCAAACCGGCGCGCCCGCCGCTGACGGAAATCGCCAAGGCAGAGTTCGCGCAAGTAAAGGAATATGCTTCCGGCTGGCGCTACCACAGCCGGGAGAAAGTGGCTGAAGCAAAATCGTTCCTCGCCAGCAATCCCCAGGTGATGTTCACCCTACTGACCATTCTGGGCGTGGTGTACGTTTTCGTCTCGGTCTGTTTCTGGTCCATTTGCCGCAAGACGCATATCGCGCCCGGGCCATTGATTTGGGTGCCATTCCTGCAATTGATTCCGTTGCTGCGGGCCGCGAACATGCCGCGGGTGTGGTTCTTCGTTTATTTTGTTCCGGTGCTGAACATTCTCGCGCTGATTGTTTTGTCGATTAATATCGTGAAGACGCGTGGCAAGAGTCCGTGGGTGGCGTTCCTGTTGATATTGCCGCCGACGAGTTTATTTGCGTTTCTGTATCTGGCGGTGTCGCGCAGCGCGCCAGTGGAGATGGTGAATAATGACGTGCTGTCGCTGGAAGTGGCTTGAGAAGGTCCGAGCGTCCAAGCACCAAGCTCCAGAGAATCTCCAAGCATCAAGCTTCAAATCTGAATTTCGTTTTCTCCGCCGCCTTTGGAGCTTGGATCGTGGACGCTTGAGCTTTTCCGAATAACGATCACGGATACACGATCTTAATTCACATACGTTTTGTTGGGTTGAATCTGGTTGAAAACTGCCCTGCCCTGTTCCATTCTGTTGGCATGACGAAATCAGTTTTTACGGGGCCGGTGTACGCGGTGCGCGATAACATTGATACGGACCAGATTATTCCCGCGCAATACCTGAACCTGGTGCCGACGATCGCCGAGGAGTACGAAAAGCTCGGCAGCTATGCGATGTGCGGTTTGCCGGAATCGCTCTATCCGATTCGTTACGTCAAGGATGGCAGCCTGGACAGTGAGTATCCGATTGTGGTGGCGGGAAAGAATTTTGGCTGCGGCAGTTCGCGCGAGCACGCGCCGATTGCGATGGGTTCGGCGAATTGTGAAGTGGTGCTGGCGGAAAGTTTCGCGCGCATTTTTTTCCGCAATTGCGTGGCCACCGGGGAGCTTTATCCATGTGAAATGACCGACCGACTTTGCGATGTGCTGAAAACCGGCGATGTCGTGACGGTGGACCTGGACACGGGCACGGTGACGGAAAAAGCGACGGGCAAAGTCCATAAATTCAAGCCGCTCGGCGATGTCCGGCCGGTGGTGGACGCGGGCGGTATTTTCAATTACGCGCGCAATAGCGGCATGATTGCGAAGTAACGCTGGCCAGTGAATCTCCTGCCAACTCCCCGCTCGCTGAAAAGGCGTCCGGGGAGTTTTCTTTTGGACCTGCGGTCGGCGATATGCCTTCGGCACGGTGACCCGGCGCCGAGGCAGCCGGAAGGATACGCGCTGACGATTGGCAAAAAGGAAATTGAGGTCGCGTTCCATGATGTGCCGGGTTTGCGGGCGGCGATGGCGACCTTGCGGCAATTGGTTCGTGAGTGCGGCCGACGCTTGCCGTGCCTGCATATTCGCGATTGGCCGGATTTTCCGCGTCGCGGCGTGATGCTGGATGTGTCGCGGGGCCGCGTGCCGAATTTGGAAACGTTGCTTGATTTGGTCGAGCGCCTGGCGGATTTCAAAATCAACGAGCTGCAGCTTTACACCGAACACACGTTTGCGTATCGCAAATACAAATCGGTTTGGAACGGCTGGGGGGCGCTCACTGCCCAAGAGATGCGGCGGCTGGACGCGCGGTGCCGGGAGCTGGGGGTTGACCTGGTGCCAAACCAGAATTCCTTCGGTCACCTTCGCTATTTTCTAGAACATCCGCGCGTGAAAAAACTGGCCGAGGTTTCGGAACCGTACGAGGATGCCAGTGGTGAATTCGTTCGCCGGCCTTCGACGCTGGCGCCCAATCACCCGGGCACGATTCCGTTCCTGCGCGGACTTTACGACGAGTTTTTGCCGAATTTTTCGAGCCGTTTTTTCAACGTTGGCTGCGACGAAACCTGGGACCTGGGCCGCGGTCAGAGCAAAACGTTGTGCCGGGAAAAGGGCAAAGGTGCGGTTTATTTGGATTTTCTAAATCGCGTTCACAAGGAAGTTTTGCGAAGGGATCGGCGGATGATGTTCTGGGGCGATATCATTTTGAAATATCCGCAACTGATCCGCAAGCTGCCGCGGGATGTTATCGCGCTGAACTGGGGTTATGAAGCCACCCACCCGTTTGACCGCGAAGGCGCGCTCTTCGCGAAATCGGGGATTCCATTCTATGTCTGCCCCGGCACTTCGACGTGGATGACGATGGTGGGCAAACATGACAACGCGCTGGGCAATTTGCGGCGGGCCGCCGAAGCCGGGCGCAAGCATGGCGCCATTGGATACTTGATCACGGAATGGGGCGACGGCGGGCACCCGCAACCGCTGGCGGTGAGCTGGCTGCCGATTGCCGCGGGCGCGGCGCTGGCGTGGGGGTCATTCAAGGAATCCACGCTGGTCCCGGTTTTGAGCCGCGATATTTTTGAGGACCGCACGGGACGCGTTGCGAAGGCGGCGTTTGCGCTGGGGGTGGCGCATCGCAAATTAAATTTCACGGAGGTGAATGTGACGCCGTTGGGCGCGGTTATTGCCGCTCCGCCGCCCGAGGCACGGGAATTATTTTGCCGTAGTGGGTTGAAATACTTTGCGCGGATTCGCCCGCGTGATGTTCGTGCTGCGTTGCGCGAGGTGCGGAAACAACGAGGCGTTCTCGATCGGGCGCTGCGGGCTGATTCCGTCTCCGCGGCGGGAAAAATATTGGTGCGCGAGCTCCAATTCGCGGCGCGAATGGCGGAGCAGTCCTGCAAGTTTATGCTGTGGCAGCAGGCGGTTGCCGCGGGAAAGACGGCGCGGGCGCGGGAGATGGCGCTGACAGGTGTCGATGAGCTGGCTCGGTTGGACCGGGAGTTTAACGCATTCTGGGCGGGACGAAACAAGGGCACGCCGGCGAACTGTTCCGTGTTTCTTCGCTGGCGTATCGCCGACTATCGGAAAGCGCTCGGGGGGACTTTCGCGAAAAGGTAAATAGTCGCTGCGCGGAGTGCCACCAAGGCGGGCCTTCGCGGGATTCGCAGGCGTTACGTGCGGAGCGATGCTCCGCGCTCCGCAATATGGCGGAATTAGAACGGGCTGCCGCGGCCGCTGGCGAGGTAAATTACCAGTCCGGTGATTCCGGCGGCAATAAGGCCGATTGCGAGGGAGAGGGCCAAAAAGCGCAGTTCGCGCTGGCGCCAAGTGGGATACGTTTTGTAATAAGCACGCGAGCGTTTCATAAGTGGTTGCAACAGATTTCGGCAAACCCGCGAACGTCCCTTATAATGTGCATAGGCTTGCATAACGATTGCTGAAAATGCAAGCGTTTTCACGCGGGTGCGGCTTATACACAGGTTTAGGAATGTTTTCTTGCCAATTGCGGGGGTATTCTTCCATTTTGGTATCATGCAATCTCATGAACTGCTGCGCGAAGTCTTCCAAAAATGCAGCGCCAA
>DASXHY010000458.1:0-10199 GCA_036488095.1 Verrucomicrobiia bacterium
GCAACGACCGCGACAATCGCGAAGGTGCGGATTGTTTCATCATCGAGCCAGTTCCACCGCGCGCCTTCCTCGAGCACGTATTGCAAACTGCCCAGTCCCAGGGCCATCAGGATGATGCCGGAATAGTCAGCTTTTTTGAGCAGCGACAAATCCGGCTTGTCCATTTTCACCAGAAACGGAACCAGGACGGTGACTAGCGCGCCGGGAAAAAGATTGATGTAAAAGAGCCAGCGCCAGTTCAAGGTGTCGGTTATCCAGCCGCCAATTACCGGGCCCAAAGTCGGAGCCACCGACGCGATGGTCCCGATGACCGCCGCGGAATAAACGCGACGCGCGCCCTGAAAATAATGAAATGACGAGGTGAACACCGTGGGGATCATCGAGGCGCCCAGAAGCCCTTGCAGCGCGCGGAAAACAATCATGCTTTGAATGTTCCACGCCAGTCCGCACAACAAACTCGCGGCGGTGAAACCCGCCGCCGACGCGGTGAACAGCCAGCGCGTGGAGAAAACCCGCGTCAACCAGCCGGAAAGCGGGATCATGCAAATCTCGGCAATCAAATAAGCCGTTTGCACCCAACTGATCTGGTCCTGCGCCGCGGATAATCCGCCGCCGATGTCCTGTAATGACGACGCGACGATCTGGATGTCCAGCAACGCCATGAACATACCGACGCACATGACGACAAACGGCAGGATTTCCCGGAGCCAACCCGAAGATTTGGCGGCGTTGTTCACAGGGTGGCCTTTCCCGTTTCGCGGGTATCCACTTTGGCCGTCACGGAAAGTCCGGGCCGTAGTTGCGCGCGCGCAGCGTCGCCGTCAATCACGATGCGCACGGTCACTCGCTGGACGATTTTCGTAAAATTCCCGGTGGCATTTTCCGGCGGTAATACGCTGAATTGAGCGCCCGTGGCCGGGGCGATGCTCACGACATGGCCGTGAAATTTTTTGCCGGAAATCAAATCCACTTTTACGGTCGCGGGCGAACCCGGGTGGATTTCCGCAAGCTGGCTTTCCTTGAAATTTGCGTCGATCCACAGGCCGCGCGCGGGCACGAGCGAAATTAACTGCGAACCGACCGTGGCATACGCGCCAACTTGCGCGCTGCGGTTTCCCACAATGCCATCGATCGGCGCGCGCAACTCCGTGTAACCCAAATTGAGTTGCGCCAGGTCGCGCTCGGCAATGGCCTGCTGCAGCGCCGCCTGCGCCTGCAGTTTCTGCGTGGCGATGACTTCCAACTGCCGTTGCGCGGCCGTCAACGCGGCCCGCGCCTTTTCGTCATTGGCGAGCGCCTGTTTGTAATCCGTGTCCGCGTGCTGAAAACTTTGCGTCGAAACCGCGCCGGTGGAAACGAGATGTTGATAACGAGCTTGATCATCGTGCGAGCGCTGCGTTTCAGCGCTCGTTGCGGCCATGGCCGCCTGCGCTTGCGCGATGACGGCCTGCTGCAAACGCGCGAGGGCGTCGAAGTTTGTCAAAGCGGCCTGTTGGATCGCGACGGCGGCCTCGGCGCGGGCCAGCGCGGCGCGATAATCGCGATCGTCCAGTTTGACGAGCAAATCCCCCGCGTGAACCGGCTGATTGTCGGTGACCGCCAATTGCGCGACAAACCCCGCCACCTTCGGCGCGATGACCGTCACGTCGCCGCCCACGTAAGCATCATCCGTGCTTTCCATGAAACGCCCGACGGTCCACCAGTGACGCCCCAGCGCAATAGCGGCAAGCCCGGCAAAAATTATCAATGCTCCGAGTGCGGCGCGCTTGAAAAAACGGCGCGGATTTTTTCGACGACTGGTTGAAACCATCTCGTCACTTAATTCAACCCGGCCGTCGCCATTTGGCCGCGGCGGCTGAACGATGGGCTCAGTGGCCCCATTGATTCGCGGGGCATTCGTCTCAGGAGCTAAAGTCGTGGTGTTCATGATTTTTTCATTCCCTTTCCATCCGAGTAATATACCGACTAGTTGGTATGTTTGCGAAGTAAAGTGTTTTTGAACTGTTCATTGTGTTCCCGGTGGAAGTTTAGTTTGAGGAACCGTCGAAAACTTTGCCGGCCGGTTTTCCCACGCGTGGCTGCACCAAACCGAAGAGGGCTTGGAGGTAGCCGTGAAATTGCTCGATGTTCTCGGCCAGCACGGCGTTGCTTTCCGAAGCTTTGGCCAGCATCAGCGATCCCTGGATGATGGACACATAGAGCATGGCCACATTTTTCGGTTCGAAATCGATTTTCGGAGAATGGGCGGCTTTGGCCTCCGCCAGATCATTTTCAAAATCCCTGGCCACGCGCGCCAAGGCGTCCCGGCAGCTATCGCGAAGCTGGGGATTGGTAAACGACAATTCCTGGGCGAACATTCCGAACAAACAGCCTTTGGTTACGCGCCGAGCGCCGCCCGCGGTTTTCCTGGCGAAATCGAGCCGCCCAAAAACCCGGTCCAACGGATCGGCCAGCGTGCGAAACGGGGCCTCTTGAAACTCCCTGGCCTTGCCTTCGTAAAAACGCTCCACGGCCGCCTTGGCGACGTCATCCTTGCTTTTGAAATAATGGAAAAAGCCGCCTTTGGTGACATGGGCCTCGGCGCAAATTTCGTCCACGGTGGTGGCGCTGAAACCTTTTTGCCGCATCAACATGACTGCGGCATCGACCAATTTGAATTTGGTGCCGGACTCTTCCGTTTTATGGCTTCGTGATAACATACAGACTAGTTGGTATGTTACAATGGAAGGCGAAAGTGTCAAGGGCTTTTTGATTTCCAAGGCTGACCAATCTGAATTTTCATTAACACCGTGGCTTTAGCCATTGCTATCTACACAAGTTGTCGAACGAGCTTCGTCGTCGTTGTCGTCCTCCTACTCGTCCTCGAAAACAAAGGCAGGATCCGAGGACGAGGACGAGAAGGAGAACGAGGAGGATTTCGCATTGTCCCGAGAACGCACGGTTTTTCTGATTTTTCAATAGTCCCGAACGAAGCCGGTTTCAGGCGGAAATGGCCGCGGGTTCGAACAACCTTTGGCCGGGCGCTACGGCCGCTGTTTCCAACGCTCGCGCCTCGGCGACGAGCCGTTCGTAAATTGCGAAATATTTTCCGAGAGCCGTAGCGATCAACTCAGGCGCGGCGATGTCTTCGATTTCCGGGAGCAGGTAGGCGCAGGGCGGACAGGCGCGACGTTGAGACGCGGAGGTGCAGTGCAGAAAAGTTTGCGGGCGGTCGAGGTGAAAAATCATTTCCGGATATTGATCGATCGGCAAATGCAGCGTCACGAGCACCGGAACGCCCGGCGGCGGGAGATATTCATAAAAATCCCCGCCATGCATGTGGATCAAATCGATCGGCCATTTTTTCAGGAAAGTCCGGAGGATATATCGGTATTGCTCGTGACTATGGCGCCGTTCGGTGTCGTAGATCTGGGCGGAAGGTCTCGGGGTGGCCAGGAGAATTCCCTGGGTCATCGACCCTTCACAAGCCATGACGAAGGATTCATGGCCGGCCTGGGCCAGCGCCGCATCGAGGTGCGCCAGCGCCTTTTCCGCATCGCCCGGCACATCAGGGCCAACCGGGGCGAACGGATAGGCAACATTCAGTACAACAAGTTCCATAGCATTGTAAGGAACGCTCAATGGGCGGTTCGCTCAATAAGGGGTTCCCCTATTTTGACAGGGTACTTTTACGAAGCTTGCTTTTCGGCGAGGGAGGAAATGTTCGGAGCGGGAACGGGAGGCTGCCGCATCAAACTGGCGCCAGTTTCAAGACCTCGAGCGCGTAATTCTCCAGTTCGGCGGCGCGATGCCGCGTGGTATGCCCGGCCAATACGCGTTCGCGAGCGCGATAACCCATGCGGCGACGGTCCAGTTCCGGGATTTCTTCGAGGTAAACCAGCGTTTCATCCGAGGAATGCGAAATCAAAATTTCTTCGTCCGGCTTGAAAAACATGTGCAGCCCGGGCCAGAAATCGCTGATGACCGGCGTCCCGCAGGCCGCCGCCTCGAACAGCCGGGCGTCCGGCGAAAAACCGATGGCGATCTCGCCGGGCGGAGTCACGTTTAGCGCGAAGCGCAGCGAGTTGTAAAATGCGCGCCGTTTTGCCGCCGGCAATTGCGGGATGCGCTTCACGTTTTTCGGCCAACGAATCGAGCGGGGATATCCCGGGCCCGCCACGACAAAATGCCCCTCGTTCCAACGCTGCGCCGGTTCGAGCAGCAGCCGGTGCAGCAAAATATGGCGCTCTTCGCTGAATCCGCCGGCGTAACCCAGATCCCACTCCAGTTCGCGTGGCTCCGGAAAGTAAAGCGTGGCATCCACCGAGGGATATAACGGCCGCGCCATCGGCAGGCCGTAGTGCTTCTCCATATAATCCAGCAGCGGCCCGCCGGTGGAAGAGAGATATAAGCTAAACCGCCGAATCAACTCCGCTGAAATCGAATCCGCCGCGCCCCGGCGAAGCTCTGTCATCGTGGCCGGCAAATCGGTGTCATAAAAGGCCGTGGCGCCCTGCGCGGTGTGCGTGATCCATTCGCCCATGGCTGCGCCCTCATCAACGGGCGAGCCAACCATCGTGAAATCGGCGTCGCGAACGGTCGCGGCGAAACGATCCTTCAATTCTTTGAGGTCGGAATAAAATTCCGTCTGCCCGCAACCTGGTTTCGACGAACGATGCTGTGAGGCAGTGTCAGTGTCGCGTTCAAGAAACAGCACATCATGGCCACGCAGGGTGAGTTCGCGCAGCAATCCACGGTAAACGGCGGCGTGGCCATTGCCGGACGTGTCGAGCGAGGGGCCGAGAATAACGATTTTTAATTTCGGACGGCCTGATTGCGAAAATTGTCTGCCGAACTGGTAGCGAGGCGGTGACAGCAAACTTTCGGTATCCACGCGGGAAATTGGTCCAAGCGCCGCGGGGCCATTCCCGTCGATGTGCGCGGAAATTCCGTTCTCCGGGATTGGCGATTGCGGGCGTATTTTCACGCGGTCACCCTCCCCTCTTTTCCTTCGAGCGCCTTTTCAATTCGCTCGGCCCGGTGGGCGTAGGTGTGTTCCGCGAGCACGCGCGCGTACGCCGCGCGACCGGTCCCGCGCGCTTTTTCAGGTGTGAGTTGCCGCAAATGGGCGGCGATTTCATCGCCATTTCCGGCCACGAGCACTTCACGGTCCGGTTCCAGGAAAAGCTCGATGCCTTCCCACTTATTCATCATGAGACAGGCGCCCGCTCCCGCCGCTTCGAACGCGCCCGCCGGCGGCGAGAAGCCGTAGCTCGCCATGCAACCGCGATTGAGGTTCAAAATGGCGAGTGGCGTGCTATGGAAAGCATTATGCTCCTCGGCGGCAATCCTGCCGGGACATTCCACGTTGGACGGCACTGGTTTGTCCTGCCATCCGTCGCCGGCGAGCAGAAATTTTTTGTCCGGCATCTGCGCGGCGGGCTTGAAGAAAAATTCCTGCACGCGAGCCTCCCGATGCGGGTTGTGCTCGCACATCAAAGCCAGCCCAGCCTCAAATCGTTTTTCACGCTGCGCCGGAAAGTGCATCTGCGGATCCAACGCATCCTGGATGGGAACGCATTCGATGGCGCCGGCGGCTAGGTAAGCCTCGCGGACAGGGACACCGCCGCGCCGCGTGAAAATTAAATCGTACTCCGGAATGAGGACACGAAATGAATCCTCGGGATCGTTGCGCAGCCGCTCCAGTGTGGCAGGCGCGTCCGCATCCAGGAAGGCCACCAGCGTTTCCGGCCGTTTCAATTCCAACACGGCCGCTTCCAACAATTCATCGAACACACCCACCGCGCTGCATTTGATGATGAGATCGCTTTCCTCGGCTTGTTCCAATGCGCCGAGCACGCTTTCGTCCGTGGCCGGATACCTGACCACCCGGGCCCAACCGGGATTTGGGATGTCGCGATGTTTTGCGGCATCGCCCGTGTTCGGCTCGTAAAAGGTAATGCGATGCCCGCGCTCGGACAGGGCGCGAATCAGCCCGCGATAATACGCTGCGGCGGGATTGCGAACCGCCGAGACGAGACTCGAACCAAAGAACGAGATGTTGAGACGATGGCTCATGAATTCATGTCGTTTTCCGCTGATGGTTTGCATCCGGCGCCGGCGCAGCAAGCGGAAGAGGAAAGGTTATTCGACTGAAACGATGAAGAGGTCATGGCCACGCCACGCTCGAGCGCGGGGGCCGCTTCTTCAGCGGCCAACGCGCCCGGCGCGGCGATGGCTGTTCCATCCACTCCCACCTCCAACAAATCGTCTACCGAAGCTAACACCGCCGTTGGCGAAAAGGTGCGCGACGCGTTCCCCACCGATTGCGATGGCTCCGCGCGCGGGAAAAAAGTTTGTTCGTTGACGGATTGTGGCGGGAAGAGATCGGTTAAGAGTGTCCTCATGGTGGTCAGTCGCGTTTCATCGGTTCAACTTTCAGTTGTTTCGGTTTTGTTTCGTAAGAATAAAGGGCGGGGAAACTGAAACAATCGGGCGACGACCCCGTTTAGCTTCCGAAAAGCCCTCCACGTGAACGATAACATTTGTAAGACAAGGGAAATTTCATTTAGTCGAAAATGTGCCGTTCTCCGAGGAGATGGCCGCCTTAGACCTGTTGCAGAAATCCACGGGATCAAAAAAGCGGGCATCCTCCTCGTCCTCGTCCTCGTAATCGAATTCTCCTAACAAATCGACGACGAGGACGAGAACGAGAACGAGGGACGAACGCTCCAAGCGCCACTTTGCATTTACGAGTGACGGTTTACACATTACGATGGCGCCGCGTGCTGAATCTCGAACAACTCGCCGAACTGCTGGAAAAAAATCGCGCCGCCGCGACCGCGCCCGTGAAGGCATTCTCCATCGGCGGCAAGCTGCTCGATTTCAATTCCGCCCCGGCGATCATGGGTGTCATCAATCTCTCCGCCGATTCGTGGTATCGCGAAAGTGTTTGTCTCACAACCGAGAGCGCGATTCAGCGCGGGCGCGTTTTGCACGGCCAGGGCGCGGATATCGTCGATCTGGGCGCCGAATCCACGCTTGCCCAGGCCGCGCGAGCGGATGAGGCCGCGCAGAACAGCAAATTATTGCCGGTGATCGAAAATCTTCGCGCGGCGGAAATCCTGGTGTCCGTGGAGACTTATCAACCCGCGGTGACCCGCGCCTGTTTGGACGCCGGCGCGAATATTTTGAACCTCACGGGCTCGGAACAGTCCGACGAATCGTTCCGCATGGTAGCGGCGCACGATGCCGCGGTCATTATTTGTTATGTGCAGGGCAAAAATGTGCGCGAAGTGGGCGACTTCGATTTCAGCGCCGACCCGGTCGGGATGATGCGCGACTATTTCGCGCGGCAAATTGAAATTGCCCAGCACAACGGCGTGGAAAAAATCATCCTCGACCCGGGACTTGGATTTTATTACCGCAACCTGCAGGACAGCGCCGTGCGGGTGCGGCATCAAATGACGGTGTTCCTGAATACGTTTCGCCTGCGCACGCTGGGATTTCCCATTTGCCACGCCCTGCCCCACGCGTTCGAGTATTTTGGCGAGGAAGTCCGCTGCGCCGAGCCGTTCTTCGCCGTGCTGGCCGCCCTGGGCAAAACCAACCTGTTCCGCACCCACGAAGTTCCGCGCATCAAAGCCGTGCTGGAGACGATGAAAGTGTTTTGAAACGGGAGGTGCCGTAGCAGCCGACGTGAGTCGGCTCTAACTTCAATAAAATCTTCAGACAGAATTGAGCCGACTCACGTCGGCTGCTACGGGACAAGTGATTTTTTAACAAGCTGTCAGCCGGTATGCCGTCGACACAGGAAAACGCCTTCTTCTTCGGACCGCGTCACCCATTGTTCGACGACCTCTAACCCGTACCGCGCCAAAACCTGCCGGACCAGTTCCGGTGTGTAACGATAAGAGAAGAAAAGCCGGATGGATTCGCCCGCTTTGAATTCGAAGCGCTCCTCCTCCACCATGAGCGCGCGTGAATGCGTAAAATGGAATCGTGCCACAATCCGTTTCAGGCCCCGCTTGTCCTCGATGGCGAAGCGCAACTCGCCATCGCGCGGTTCGACGCCGAGATCGAACAGAAACGCCAGCAGCCAATCCCGCGTGAGCGCATTGTCGTATTGCGGCAGAATCTTTTTTACGCCGGCTTCATAATCCTTCCCCGGCGCGAGATTCGCGCTGAACAGCAACTCGTCCTTTGCTCCGACCAACGACGCCAATTTCGGCAAAATCATTTCCGGCTCGAAATTGGGGATCATGCCGAAGAAAGTGGTGAGACGTGGTGCGTGGTGCGTGGTGCGTGTTCCAAAAATCGCGGGCAAATCGTCAACGCCGGCCAAATCGCACACCAGCGGGAAACACTGCTCGGGCGGGACGACAGCCAATGCCGCTTCCCGCGCTGTCAGCACCATCGCAGTGCTCACATCGCACGGCGTGTAAAATATTTCCTTCCCATTCTCCTTCAATAACCGCAGCAGCCGCATGTCTTTCTGGCCACCACCGCAGCCCAGCCCGATAACATGAACCGCCTTTGACTGGACACGGGCGGCGGCCGCCTGAAATCCCGCGTCATAAATCGCCGCGCAATCGGTGTCGTTGCGCGAGGGCGAATGCGCCTGGTGCAGGGCGAGCCATTTCTGCGTTTGCTTCACGCTATCGTAGTGAAATTTGTGGTTCACGGCACGCGTGCGCAGCGACTCGACCAGATCCGCCCGGACCTTTTTTGGAAATTGGCTCGGGTCGATGGCCACGTTTACCGGCGATGACATGGCTTGGTTTTCGCCGAAATTCCGCCGCAAAACAAGCGTGCGTTGACTTGCCGTCACTTCGCGGTCATATTCGCCGCATGGACTTTGATATTTCGCCACTTCTCGATCACTGGCAATACAAGCCGGGCCAGGTTGTCGTCAGGAAATTCAAGGGCAAGGACGGCAAGGAAAAAATCCAACTGCGCGTCGACCTCGGCGTGCTGCAAATGAACTCCGAAGGGCGGCCGGACGGCAAACGTCCCTTCGGTCACAATTCGCTTTTCGACTATTATCAGGCGAAACTCCACAAGCATCTCGCCGCGAACAGCGGCAGTGACGAGGGATTCAAACTCAGCGCCGAGGATTGCGCGAAGCTGCAGGTCGAGTCGCTCCAGTTTCATCATCGTTATATCTGCCTGCTGCAACTGGAGGACTACGCCGGCGTGGTCCGCGACGGCGAACGCAATCTGGCGGTGTTCAATTTCGTCGGCAAGCACGCCGAAACCGAGGAATTAGCCTGGTCGCTCCGGCAGTTTCAGCCGCAATTGATGATGATCCTCACGCGCGGACGCGCAACGCAATCCCTCGAAGCGAAGGATTACGCCGTGGCCATTGCGCAAATCGAGGAAGGCATTGAGAACATCAAGGAGTTTTATCGCGAGCATGCGCGCGGAGACATGAGCGAGCAAAGCGGTGAACTGTATTCGCTGCAAACCTGGCTCGCGGAAATCCGCGCCAATCGTCCGCTTTCCACTCGCGAAAAATTGGAACAGGCTTTGAGCGAAGCCGTGCAGCGCGAGGATTACGAAAAAGCCGCCAAGGTCCGCGATGCGCTCAAAAATTTAAAAACGGAAAAGGAAAAGACCAGCGAGTGACGCGTTCTTGATTGCATCACTCGCCACTCGAACACGTCTCATGTCATTACAGGAACGTCTCAGCCAGGATATCAAGTCCGCGATGCTCGCGAAGGACGCGGACCGGCTTTCCACCTTGCGCCTGCTAAAATCGGTCATTGGTTATTTGCTGGTCGAACGCAAGACGGAGACATTGTCCGACGGCGATTTCGTGGGCATTGTGCAAAAGGAAGTGAAGAAACGCCGCGACGCCATTGAGCAATTCGAAAAAGGCGGCCGGCCCGATCTCGCAGAAAAGGAGAAAAAAGAAATTCCCGTCCTCGAGACCTTCTTGCCGAAAGCGCTCGCCCCCGAAGAACTGGAGCAACTGATCAAAGCGACCATCGCGGAAACCGGCGCCACGAGCAAAAAAGACATGGGCCCGGTCATCAAGGCGGTCCAAGCGAAGGCTGCGGGGCGAGCGGACGGGAAGACGATTAGTGGGCTGGTGGGGAAGTTGTTGCCGTGACGGGGCACCGAGTAAACGGTCTTTCTTTCACGAGTCCGACCTACTCACCACGTAGTCAATCATCTGAATATTTTGAAGCAAGGGCTGAAGTACCAAAATTCATCTC
>DASXHY010000532.1:0-6452 GCA_036488095.1 Verrucomicrobiia bacterium
ACGTGAAACGTGAAACGTGAAACGTGTTGCGTGTTCCGTGTTGCGTGTTCCGTGTTGCGTTCCGGGACCAACGAAGATTCCACATCTTCGCCAGCGCGGGGAAAAACACAGTCGCCCAGGGCAGGCCCAGCGGCAGATTGCTGGCTTTCGCGCCGACCACCAGCGCGGCGGACAATAATGACAATCCAAGATCGGAACAAAACGGATTGAGAATTGAAAATTGCGCATTGCACGTGCCCGTGCACCCTCGACCCTCGACCCTCGACTCTCGACCCTTCTTCCACGCGCGCAGCGCGAAGTCCATCATCGCCAGCGCATAAACCGTGGGGAAAGCGTCGTTGGCGATGCCGCCGGCCTGGATGAGGAAACAATAACCGGTCGGGACGAGCCACATCCAACTCCACGCCACACGCGGACGCACGCCGAGCCGTGTCCACACGCTGTAAATCAATCCCGGCATCAGGATGAACGGAATGAAGTTGAGCAAAAATAGAGCGCGATCGGATTTCAGGAAGAGCAACAGCGGCGCCGAGAGCCACTCGATGCCGCACGCGCGATCGTTCATGCGATAGTTCGCCGTGTGAATCCAAAACCAGCGCCCGTGCGAAAGCCATTGCAGCACGCGCGGCAATCGATAGCTCAAGCCGGTGTGATCATTGGGCGCGTAAAGCAATCCGCTCAAAAAAATCAGCGCGGCCAGGATGGCGAAACTCGCCGGTAACAATCGCGTGAATCGGCGACGCAATTTCCTCCAAGTTTGAACAGGAGGAAACGGAGAGAACAGAGGTCCTTTTCGAAAAATAAAAATCAGGACCAGTACGACCGCTGCGAAAAGCACATAGCCGGTTTTATTCAACATTCCCAGCGCGGATAATGTCCAACCCGCCACGCTCGCGAGCGCCGAGAGCCAGATCCACAGTTTCACAAGCCGGAGAAACATCGCGCCGAGGGTGCAAAGTCCAATGTCCAAAGTCCAATGTCTAATGCTTATGTTAGCTGCGGAGCAGCCCGGGGCAGACGCATCTAGAATCCCTTGTTTTTCGTTCCTCTCATTAACACCGTGGCTTCAGCCCGGTGGGTGGATCGATCGAATGCGTCTTCAGCCGTTTTAACGGCTTCTGATTGGCCTACGCAAAGCCGTTAAAACGGCTGAAGAAAATATTAACCATCGCTAGACCACCGGGCTGAAGCCACAGTGTTAATGAGAATTTAGACGCCTTTGTCCAGCGGAGCAGCGTTGGATGGCAGCCCACGGCGTGAGCCGCGAGACTCCGTGTCCGGAATATTTGCGAGTCTCGGAGAGGCGACAGAAAAAAATTGTCCCGCACTATTGACGCTCGATCCCCTGCCAATCATTATTCCTGATGCCCGCGACTATCTATCACCTCGACAAATACTCCCTGGCGCGATTTCCAAAAATCCTGGTAGGCGCGCCCCATTTCCACCGCTGAATAATTGCTGAAAACATTCACTGTCCACCACCAACCCGCCTTGAAATTTGACCGGCCCTGCCCCCATACTTCAACCCTTCGAAAGCCGAGCACGTTCTGGTTGGAATGCAACATCTGGCCAAATTGAAGCACGACGTCATCGCTCGGAATAGCTTCCCACCGCTCCTCGGCGACTACTTCCCCGCCTTCTTTGTGCAGGTACTCCTTGGTTTTGGCAGAGGGCGTCCAGAACTCGAACTGGCGCATATCGCCCAGAACCACCTGGCTTCCGTTGGTCCCCACCACGACCGGCAGCCAAAGTCGCCGCGGCGGTTCTGGCCGCGGAGCCATATGATAGGCCGCGATGCCAACCGCCACGCAAGCACACAACAAACAAACGACACCGAACGATCCGCAGGAACGGCCAGAGGGATTTTCCTTTGTTTTAGGTTCTTCATTCATAGGGCGTGATGGATTTTCCGGCTTATGAACTGCGATCCGCGTTTTACGGTGCAGAGCCTATCTCCCGCCGAATTTTTGTCGAGGCAGTTTATGTTACAAGACGAAAATCAGGCGCATATCAAAAATTTGGCAGTATTTCAGCCGTGGAACGGCGAAAGACGGTAGCCCCCGGCGTGAGCCGTGGGAATTAATGGGATAAATAATGCAAAAGAGCCGCGGAACGGCGAAAGAAAGCGGGCCATTTTTTTCTTTCGCCTCTCCGAGGCTTGCGAATTCTCTCATGCGATTCCCACGGCTCACGCCATGGGCTAACATCTAACGCTGCTCCGCAGCTATTGCCGGGCCTTTTCGCAGTGTTCAAAAGATGTGCGCCCATCTCCACCCCGGTCCTGGCGCAAGACGCGCGGCGAAAGCGGGCTAAAAACCGGCCTTCCGAGGGCAGGTTTTTACCCACTTGACTTATTTAATCATTTAACGCTCGACCCTCTTGCGCCGCCCTGATTGTGTGTTAAACTCGCCCGGATAGTTTTAACCATTACAAGTAGGGAGTCGTTTGAAAAAAGTTAACAGTGGATTGTCTCGCCGGCGGTTTTTGACCGTCGGTTCCGCAGGTCTCGCGGGCGCGTGGGTCACGTGCTCGAATACCTTGCCCGCCCGCACCGCGCGCGGCCTGGTCGCGCAGACGCGCCGGAAAATTCTGAAACCCCATTTCACGCCCACGCCCGCGCTTTGGGATTCCAACGCCATCACGGCCTCCTGGCTCGGTCATTCAACCGTCCTGGTCAATTTTTTTGGCGTGAACATCCTCACCGATCCCTTGCTCGTGGATCACGCCGGAGCGGATGTGCTCGTGGGCACCATCGGCCCGAAGCGCCTGGTGGCTCCCGCGTTGACGCCGGCGCAGTTGCCGAAGATTGATCTCGTGCTGCTCTCGCACGCACACATGGATCATCTGAATTCCGCCACGCTCCGCCAATTTTCCGACAGCACGCGCGTGGTGACGGCGCATTGCACGGCGGACCTGTTGACCGATACGCGCCTGAAAGCACCCAAGGAATTGACCTGGGGCGACAAGGCCACTGTAAAAACCGACCACGGCGAGGTGGAAGTCGAGGCGTTTGAAGTGAAACATTGGGGCGCGCGCTGGCGGCATGATTCGTATCGCGGTTACAACGGCTACATCGTTTCGCGCGAGGGCAGGAAAATTATTTTCGGCGGCGACACGGCCTGGAGCGATTCATTCCGGTCGTTGCGCGGCAAAGGCCCGTTTGATCTGGCCATCATGCCCATCGGCGCTTACCAGCCGTGGATTCAATCACATTGCACGCCGGAACAAGCCGTGCAAATGGCGAATGACGCGGGGGCGGAGCATTTCCTGCCCGTGCATTTCAAGACGTTCGCCTTCGGCCGCGAGGGCGTGGCCGAGCCGATGGAGCGTTTGCGCGCGGCCATCGAGCCGGAGCGCATCGGCTGGCAGGATATTGGCCAGACGTTTTCGATGTCCTGAGGCGTGTTGCGTATTGCGTATTGCGTGTTAGGCGACTAAGTCCGTATGAAAAGGTGCCCCTATTGTGGTAAGGAGTATTCAGATGAGTATTCCGTTTGTGCCATTGACGAGAATCCCTTGGCGTCCTGCGATCCGAAGCCGCTTACGCAATCATCCGAGCCCGTTGAGAGCGAGGAGCCTGACCCGCCACCACCTGACTACTCAGTGGATTTTAGTTGGAAAGCGGTTGCAGCCGCAGGAAGCAAGGTAATCACGCCGGAGGGATTTGGATTTTTGGGCACATTTGGGTCCTTTAACGCAAAGCGTTTGTTGGATAAATTCGCAAAAGCTGGGATTCGATTCCAATTAAGAAAAATTCCGAAACGGCGCGTCTTCGTGTCGGCAGAGTATGCCGAATACGACACTCAAAAGGAGATCCAGATATTCGTCTACAAATACGACGAAGAAGCGGCCGCCCAGATATACACGGCAGACTGGAGAGTGTGAGGCCACCTGACAAATCGCTGCAGCCAACGCAGGGCGACGCTCCCGATTTGCCCGAGCCACGGATTGGTCATGATCAGTGATCCCGCGCGGCTCAGCTTTTTCCGTTCCGCGTTATGACAGGCTCTACGCTCGAAAAAGGAACACGGAACACGCACCACGCACCCTACCTCACCGGCTCATATTTCCGGTGGCTCAGATCGCTGAACAGCGAGAGAAACCACAGTTTGATCCAGAGCCAGACGACGTGCCACACGCCCCGGCGGTCGTAACGGCGCATGGAAGTGGTGGCGGTGGTGATGCCGATATATTTGTAGCCGCCGAAACGCTTTAGCCGGCGAATCAATTCGCTGTTCTCCCGCAACTCGAGCCGTTCATCGAAGCCGCCCACGCTCGCGAATTGTTCCCTCCAGCAGATGATCACGCCCGAACTGCCGTTGCGCACGACGAAGCGGTGAATGAAATTCTTCAACCAATAAATCAGGCGATAGGCAAACCGCCCGGAATCGGGCTGGCCCTTGAGCGTCCCGCCCGCGTCGCGCGTGGTGAATTGCTCGGCGATGATGCGCAAAGCGTCCGGCTCTAAAATCGTGTCGGCATCGAGGAAAATTAATAAGTCG
Organism: Verrucomicrobiia bacterium; assembly: GCA_036488095.1. GTDB lineage: Bacteria > Verrucomicrobiota > Verrucomicrobiia > Limisphaerales > DASXHY01 > DASXHY01. Next base: position 4,503 of record DASXHY010000532.1, read on the forward strand.
CCGGTGGCCACGCGGCCGCCGAAATTGCGCGCCGGGCCAAGGCCCTTCTCCGACAAGGTCACCAGCCGATGGCACTTCTCCTGCGCGACCTCCGCCGTGCGGTCGGTGCAGCCGTTAGCGACCACCACGATTTCACACGCGGGATAATCCTGCCGATTGAGCGCGTCCAGCGTTGCGCCGAGGTAATCCTCCTCGTTGTGGGCGGGCACGATGATCGAAATGGTCGGAAAAATCCTGGGAGATCGCGCGAAAGACCGAAGCAGCCGTTCTTTGACTCGCTTCAATTCGATTCGCCCCAATCCGGCCCGTGCAAGCGCTTGATTTTGTTCCATATCTAAATCTGGCCGCGCAAGAACATTTTTCCATCGGGGGAAACCCTAATCTTTTCTATTGGTTCAAACCAGTCAGGCGGGTGCATCGAGGGGCATAGGCGAACAACCGGCATCCTCCTCGTCCTCGTTCTCCTCCTCGTAATCGAAATTCCCAGCCAATCGAGGACGAGAATGAGAACGGGGGACGAACGACTCCGGTAAACTCCGCAAAATTACAAACATTTCACCCCATTGTAATAGCTGCGCGGGTAATGGACGCTAAACTTGGCGCGTCACAATCGCCAGGAGGTGGGGGTGGATTACGGGTAAATCACGGGGCATTCGTGCCCCGTGTTTCCATTTGCACCTGATTTGTTTCGACAACGGAACTTTTCTCCGCGGGCAAATTCAACTTGGTCCGCAGGATGGCCTGCGCCTGCGGCGGCAAACCATTGGTCGGATTCAACAGCCGGGCGCGCACATCACGCTCAATCTCGGGTATCGGCGCTACTCGGAGCGGTCCTTCGCGCCGCTCTGCAGGAACCTTCTTCTCGTAACTCTGCCAAGCCTGCTGCGCGAGGCGTTTAAAGCCTTCCGCGCGATCATCCTGGTCGATGATGAGGCTCATGTAGGAAGTCATCAACAACCCTTCCAGCACCGTGCGCACGCGGTCGGGCGAGGTTTCATTGATGTCTTCCTGCACACAGGCGACGGCGTATTGATCCAACGTCACGTTGCGTGGGTAGGAATTGAAGTCACCGTCGATGATCGTTTTGTCCGGATATTTTTCGCCGAGATATTTAAACCATTTGGCGGACTCGGCGACGCGATTGTAAACGTAAAGCGAGTAGATTGCCTGGCGCAAAAAGTTGCGGTGCGCCTTGAGGATTCCATCCCTTTGGTTCGGGTCTTTTTCCTCCTTATACATTTGGAGATAGGTGTCGTTGACCTTGGAAATGATCTCGAGATTGGGGCCGAATTCCATTTCGTCGCTGAACGGATTGTCAATGATGCGGCCGCGTTGCCAGCTCAATTGCATGCACTGGTAGATGACCCGCCGCAGCACGATCAAATCATCCGTGGGGGAAACCTTGGAGGGATTTTCCGCCGCGCGCTTCAGCCCCTGGGCGGCCCAGTAAATCGCGGATGCCTCCGGCAACCGCCATTCCAGCGGGCCGTATTCCTCATCCACCTGCTTCATGAACTCCGGGTCCATCTTGTATTTCTCGCGCAAAATATTCGCGCGATTGATTTCGTCCGGCGTTCGCGGATGAATCAAAGCCTCGAAATTCGGCTCTTTCCCGCCGAACACATCCTCCATTTCCTTCTTCCACTGGGTCTTGTAATACATGCTGGCGTCGTCGAGGTTCGCGCCCATCTTGTGCTGGAAAAACCACGCCAGCTCCCGGTGAATCAGCACGTCGTCCGGATTGTAACGCAGCCCCTGGTCGCGCAACAGTTGGATGCCGTTTTGCACCCAGCGCCAGCGATCGGGGTAATCCTTGAATTTGACCGAAATATTGTAGGCCATGTTCCACGCTTCATGCGCCCATACCTGGGAGAAATGCGGCTCGAGCTTGGTGATCCAGTCGGACAATTGCGCCATCTCGAAAAATTTGTCGTCCTCCTGCAACTGGTT
>DASXHY010000698.1:0-5052 GCA_036488095.1 Verrucomicrobiia bacterium
TGCAGCATCAACGAAAGGGTGGAGGCAGTGTTTTTCAAATCGTGAACAAAAAAAGCGGACATCGCCTGGAAAGCTTCCAACTGTTTCGCCTGCGAGAGCCGTTGCGACAGTTTGATGTTGAGCAAATTCGCCGCTACCTGGTCGCCAATGGATTTGAGCAGATCGAGGTCCTGGAGTGAAAAACGTTCGCCGCTGACGCGGTCGCCCAGCATCATCACACCCAGCAATTCACCACCGGCCACGAGTGGCAGGCAGATACGATTTCCGCCCTTGTGAAAGTCATCCGGCTGCAATCGCCGGAGCGCGATCGCCCATTTTTCCGTGGATGCATCGAGGTCGATCGGGTCTGATTGCGTGTTCAGGATCGCGATAGTCTGTTCGGTTTCCGCTGCGTCGAATTCCAGCTCGTCCGCACGGGCTTCGGTGAGCGAAGTCGAAGCCGCCAGACCCAAGTTCCCCTGGCCTTCCTCGATCAACCAAACCGTAACCGAAAGCGCCTGGAATATTTCGGAAATGACTTTGACAATTTCCGCGCATAGATCATTGCGCTCGACCCGTCGCGCCGTCGACTGCGTGAACTTCCGCCAGACGGTGCGATAATCGTAAAAAGGCCGTTGAAAATGCCGACTGACAAAACGCCGCGTGCGCAACCGCACCCGGTCCGAAAACAAAACCAGCGTCAGCAACACCAACGCCAGCAGGACAACCATCGCCTTGGTGGTAAAGGAAGCGTCACCGCCCAGGAACGTGACCAGCTTCGCCAGCACGCCCACGATCAACAGATACACGCCCGCCACCACCACCGTCAGCGAGTTTTGGAGGACCGAATGAGACGGAAAAACGTCGGTCTCGAAATTTCCCTCCCGCAGCAGTGAGCGCAAAATGAGCGCTCCGCCGAGGATCAGCGCGCCGGAATCAACAATCAGCCAGGAAAGATCCAGCGCGCGAAAGAGCAGGACCTGGCTGCTGGTGTAGGCGCGAACGGCAAAAATCACCACCAATCCCAGCACCATGAATTTGATTCGCCATCGCATGGTGCCCACCGAGGCTCGATAGGTGCGTTCGAGGTTCATCAGGACTATCAGCGCGCTCAAGAGCAGCAACAGATTCAAGAGCAGCCCGGAAGCCCCGAGCCGAAGGACCCAATGCCGGTTGGTTTCGTTCAGGGCGACGTTCGTCACCGTCATGTCCCAGAAGAAAACTGCCAGCGTGACGGGCGCCACAAAAGCGATGATTATTACAAAACTCCATTTTTTCAGAAACTCGTGATAATTTCCGCGTGCATAGGTGAGGCTGAACAGGAGCCAGGGGCACGGAAGCATCGAGAGAGCGAGCCACTCAGCGTTTTGCCAATCCGCAATACCGGCTGCCGTGGCAGCACCCAACTCGAAACCATAAATGACGTTCGCCGCCGCAAGCACCAACATTCCCATTGTAAATGCCCAGTGCGCCAGCGACCGGTTTCGCCGCGCCACGACTGCCAATGCCAAAGCGCCGCTCACGAAAGCGCTGGCAAAGGCGAGAAAATTTCCGTGAGTCACAATTTCAATTCAATCGGCCATTACGACACGCAGCAGGTTTCTATCCGAACACGGACGTAAAGCTGAGCGACAAATCAGCTCATTACGGAGCCCGGCGTCCCGCCGGGCCGCCGATTACTTTATCAGCCGATAAAAAGCGCGGCTGGTTGTCATGGGATTGGTGACGGTATAATAGCCGTCTACAACGACCGGCACAATGTTGACGTTCGTCCAGCCGGGAGGAGCCAGGGCCGGCGTAGATTGCAGCGTGTAACCCACCGCCGCATTGGTCCAGGAAACGATCGCATTGGTTTGTTGTCGCGCAATCGAGAGAAGCACCGGGGCGGTGGTGATGGTCAGGCTCCATCCGCCGGTAATGACTCCGGAATCGGACGCGGTATCATCCACGACGAAAAGGTTCCAGGTTCCGTTTGGCTCGGTATTTTTGAAATTCGACAGGAACGGCCCTTGCAGGTCGGCGGTCTTCGGCGCGGGTGCGGGAAAGTCAAACAGAAACGGGTTGGGATCGCCTTGCGTGGGTTTGAACGTTCCAGAATACAACGAATTGGTGACGGGCAAATCGGAAACAGCGTCGTCGTCGAGAGTCAGGTCAATATTCGTAACCGCATTCGTCGCAGAAGAGCCGCCGACGTTCGACAAGACAATAGCATTTTGCCCCTCCGGCCCCACCAGCACGATATCGACATCGCTCGGGAATGTATGCGCGAATCCAAAAAGCGAAAGGGTCACTTTGGTAATGATCGTGCCATCGAGACCGGTGACCCGATTTGTGGATGGATAAGGCGTAGCGATCGTCGGAGGACTCGAACTGTCGTTTATAACGATAGAGTTGGTATTTGAAAAAGTGACCGTGGCTGCGGGCGCCGAGACAAGCCCGGCAATGACAAGGGTGGTCACAACCAATAGAGATGTGCGTAGGTTCATAATTAAACGGATTGGTTTCTCATTTGAATCTGCAACAAACTGCCGCCGGCCGCGTTAATGAAAGCCGGCGGACAGTTCGATGCTTCGGAGGGAAGATTATTTCAGCTGGGCGAGTGTTTTGCGGGCATCCTCGGCCAATTTGGATTCCAGATTGAGCCCGAGCGCGCGTTGGAGTTCAACTTTGCTCGCCGACTTTTGCTTCAATTGATAGTGCGCCATGCCCAGATAGTACAGCGCCTCCCCATCCGGGTTCAGCTTTTGCGCGCTTTCCTGGAGCAGTTGCGAGGCGCGCAAATAATCACCGCGCCGATAGGCCACTAATCCCAGCGTGCGCGCCAGTTCGGGATCGTCGGGAAATGCCGCGCGCGACTTCATGCCGAAGTCGAAAGCCTTCTGTTCGTCGCCGGGCTGCCGTGCATAAAGCATCAGCAAACTGCGGGCAGCCGGGCCGAACGCCGGGTAGCGTGCAAGTGCTTTCTCATAAAGGTTAATGGCGTCACCCGCTTTGCCTTGTTTATCCGCTTGAACAGCGGTCGCAATGATCGCGGGAACGTAATTGGCGTTCGTGCTTAGAATTTGCCCCGCCTGGGCCGAGGCGGCGGGAGTCGGACTTTTTGCAGCCGTCACCATGGCTAGGAATTGCTTGGCGTCATCAAGCCTAGCGCCAATGAGGCCGGGCGCGGCGTTCCGCATCGCTGCCTCCGCGTCGGTCACCCGGCCCACGCTGTAATAAGACCAAGCCAGGTCGTATTGCACATCCGGCTGGTCGGGGAGTCTCGGCGCGGCCTCCTGCAACAGGCTGGCGGCCCAATTATAATCGCCTGACTGGAAGACCAGCCGGCCGAGCGTGCAGGAGATGGCGGGATCATTCGGCGCTAATTTGTGTGCCTGTTTTGCCAGGTCTAACGCCTTTTCCGAATCGTTCAGGTTGAGGTAAATACTGGCAAGACGGCCCATGATCCGGACATTTTGCGGATTTTGCTTAAGCGCCAGTTCGTACGTTTTTGCCGCTTTGTCCAACGAGCCGTCGCGTTCATAAATTGCCGCGAGGTGCCCGGCGGCAATCGGATCATTGGGATAATTCTTCAATTGCTTTTCCAAATCGGCCCGCCCTTTCGCATCCGCCGTGGCCGGGTCCACCGCAAGGATGGCCAGATGCCGGCCGGCCTGGTCCTTGCCAAGAAAATCAATCGATGAATCCGCCGCTTGCTGCAAAGCGGCGCGCGCGCCTTTTTCATCGCCCAACATGTAATCGATCATTCCCAGGTGGAACTGCACTTCCGGCTGGTCGGGCATCTTGCTCGCACTTTCCGCCACCAACGCCAGCGCACGGCTGTAATCTCCCTTTCTATAAAGAATCCAGCCCAGCGTGTCGGCGGTGGATGGATCCTGCGGAGCCAGTTGGCGGCATTTTTCTGCCAGTGTATAGGCTTTATCAAGGTCGTTAAAGCGTTCGGAATAGAGATACGAAAGATTATTGAGGGCGGGACCGAAATTGGGGTCGACGGCGAGAAGCTTTTCATAGGCGTCGCGCGCCGCCGGGTAATTCTTCATCGTTTCCTGAATCATGCCGATCTGCATGCAAGCGCCGACGTTGTTGGTTTTGCTTACCAATGCGTTCAAGCGCTCCAGCGCCGCCTGCTCCTTGCCGGCATCCACATATAATTGTCCCAGCATGAGATAGGACGTGGCGAGATTGGGATCCAACTCGATGGCTTTAAGCAGTTCAGACTCGGCTTGAGTCACGTCAGCCTGCGCCGCGGGCACGTTCAACTTCGCTGGCGTGGCATCATTTTTGTTTTCGGCGGAGGCCAGGGACTTTGCACGGGCAATGTGGACCTTTGCCAAAAGAAGCTGTTTCGCCAAAGGGGATTGTCGAACCATCCCCTTGTTGATGCGGTCCAAGGCGGCCGTGAACTTATTTTCCGCGATGTCCAGATCCACCAACTCCTCCATCACGATGGTGACTTGCGGGGCTAATTCGTACGCCTTCTCCATTGCCTGGCGGGCTTCGACCAATCTTTTTTGCTTCATCAACACCATTCCGGTCAGGAGCGGAATCTGGGCATTTTTCGGAAACAGCGTCATCGCATTCTTATAAATCGCGAGCGCCTGGTCCGGTTTTTGTTGGACCATATAGGCGTTGGCAAGCAACAGGTGCGCGTCGACTATTTGCGGTTGCTGGCGGATGAGTTCGGTCAAAGAACCGATGGCCGAAGACGCGTCTCCTTTTTTCAGATTCAACTCGGCCAGCAGCATGGTTGCTTCCGAGTACCGCGGTTGCAAAAACAACGCCTTGTTCAGGTCCGCGCTGGCTTTGGCCGAATCATTGACGGCCACATGCGCCAGGGCGAGATAATACATGACCGCCGGAGAGTGGTCGTACACGGCGGACATGCGGTCCATGTGTGCCACTGCCTTGTCGCCCTGGCCTTGGACAAGGTACAAGCGTCCGCGCAACAAAAGCGCCTCGTAATTATCGGTATCCCGCGCCAGCGCCTGGCTCAACAACGCTTCGCAATCCGAGTATCGCCTCTCAGCCAGGGCGATTTCCGCCTCCCGAATCCACGCGGGCACGTAATCGGGT
>DASXHY010000700.1:0-6307 GCA_036488095.1 Verrucomicrobiia bacterium
TCCGATCTGTAATAATCTACGCACCCTGGAAGGGTGCTGGAACGCATTGAAATCAGTTATTCCAGCGCCCCGCCGGGGCGCTTTTTTCCTCGATCCGTTTCCGGGGGCTGCGCTGTCGCTTGCCCCCGGCTAATTTCCAAAGTCCCTCCAGGACAAATTCAATACCACGCCATTGAAACATTCTATTCACCAAAAATAGCGGGGAACTAAAACTCTGCGTCGCGTTTGCGAATTGGCTTTTCGTTTTCGATTTGTGAATATCGTGTGCGTCGAAAAAAATAACTTGGATTTGTAACGGTTGATTTTTTTTTGTTTCGTAGTTGCATGATTGATTCAGTCTCGAATGAAGGCGCGGGCGCGGCGGATTTAAAGCGCGCAAAACGTGTTCGCCGTCCGCAAACTGCGGCGGCGACGGTCGACCGTCTTCCGCCACACGCCATCGACATGGAGCAGGGCGTGCTGGGTTGCATCCTGATTGCGCCGAATGAGTGCATGGGCGAATGCATCGAGAAGCTCAAGACCGGCGCGGAGGTTTTTTACGATTTGCGCCACCAGACGATTTTCTCGGCGCTCGCCGAGATGTACGATTCCCGCCAGGCCATCGAGGTGATTACGCTCCAGCAACGGCTCAAAGACAAGCAGCTCCTCGAGCAGGTCGGCGGAATCGCGTATCTTTCTTCCTTGCCCGACAAGGTGCCAAGCGCGGCGAACTTGTCTTACTATCTCGACGTGGTTAAGGAAAAATTCCTGCTGCGGAAAATGATTCACGTCTGCACCGATGTCGTCAGCCGGGTTTATGATCACGAGGGCGAAGTCGACATGCTGATGGATGAAGTCGAGCGCGACGTCCTGCGCATCAGCGAGGCGCGCGTGCAGGAGCATTCCAGCAATATCAAGGAATTGGTCAAGCGCGCCATCAACCAGATCGAGGATTTTCATCAGCGGCAGGGGATGCTCACCGGCGTCGGCACGGGCTTTACGGATTTGGACAAAATGACCAGCGGGTTTCATCCCGGGGAAATGATCGTCATCGCGGCGCGGCCTTCGATGGGCAAAACCTCCCTGGCGATGAACATCGCGGAGCACGTGGCCCTGGAGCAGAAGCTTCCGGTGGGTGTGTTCAGCCTGGAAATGACCTCGGAATCGCTGGTGCTCCGCATGTTGTGCTCGCGGTCGCGGGTAAACCTGCGCAATGTGCGCGATGGGTTCCTGGCCGAGCGCGATTTCCCGAAATTGACCGGCGCGGCGGGCAAGCTGGCAAACGCGCCGTTGTTCATCGATGACTCGTCCGGCCTGTCGATTTTGCAATTGCGGGCCAAGGCGCGGCGCATGTCCCAACAATATGGCATCAAGTTGTTTGTGATTGACTACCTGCAACTGCTCCATTCTACTGCGCGACGAGCCGAAAACCGGCAGCAGGAAATTGCCGATATTTCCAACGGTGTCAAATCGCTGGCGAAGGAATTGAACGTCCCCGTCATCGTTTTGAGCCAGTTAAACCGCGAACTCGAGAAGGACAAGAGCCGCAAGCCGCGGATGTCCGACCTGCGCGAATCCGGCTCGATTGAACAGGATGCCGATCTGGTTGGTCTGCTGTATAAGCCCAGCAGCGGGGATGATGAGGACGGCGGGGGCGCGGCCGAAGAGCAGGACGCGGTGCCGGTGAATCTTTTGATTGCGAAACAACGCAACGGCCCGACGGGCGACGTGCACCTGACGTTCCTGAAATCTTATACGCGGTTTGAGAATGCGGCCAAAGTAAGCGACGACGACGTGCCTAATTAACGAATGAAATTTTTGTTTCGCCTATGCGGACTTTTGCTGGTCCTCGCCTGCCTGCCCGCCACGGCGCAGATTTCCTCGCTCAAAGTTTCCAAAATTGTCATCAAGCACATCGGCCCCCAATCGGTGAGCGATGATTTGATTCGCGCCAACATCCGCATCAAGCCGGGCGACCCTTACCTGCGCGCGGCGATTGACGAGGACGTGCGGACGCTTTACGCGACCGGACAGTTTTACGACATCCGCGTCACGGACGAAGCCACGCCGGACGGGGTGATCCTGACGTATGTGTTGCAGGGCAATCCTCGGCTGATTTCGATTAAATTTCAGGGCAACAAAAAATACAAGGACGCCAAGCTGCTGAAAAAAATGACCTCGAAGGTGGGCGAGCCGCTGAACGAGCGAAAACTTTTCACAGACAGCCAGGAGATTGAAAAGATGTACCAGAAGGCCGGGTATCCGGGAACGACGGCCAAGTACTCGATTGGAATTGACGAAAGCACCGGGCGCGCGACGGCCACCTTTACCATCACGGAAAGCCCGAAGGTAAAAATCAAGGAGGTTGATTTTGTGGGCGCGGAGGCGTTCAAACAAAAGCAATTGCGCAAGGTCATCAAGACGCGGAAGCATTGGATGTTTTCCTGGATCACCAGCAGCGGCGTTTTCAAGGACGAGCAGTTTGAGGATGACAAGGAGAAGCTCGCGGATTTTTATCGCAACAAGGGCTACATCGATTTCGAAATCAAGGACGTGCAGTTCGAGCATCCGACGCCGAAGACGCTGGTGATACGGATCATCGTTTACGAAGGGCGTCAATACAAGGTGGGCGCGGTAAAGTTCACCGGGAACAAACTTTTCAGCACCGCGGACATCGCGGCCGGGATCCGCCGCGCGCAGCCGCAAGGCGTGGTCAAGAAGACCAAACTCGGGCCGAATGGTCTGGTGATGGATACCGGCGACACTTTCACGCCGGACGGGCTGAGCAGGGACACGCAGGCGATAGCGGATTTCTACGGCGCGAAGGGATTTATCGATGTCTCGCCTTACTCGCGGAATCTCACAGTCGTGCGGATTCCCAATACGGACACGGGCACGATGGACCTGGAATTTCAAATCGACGAAGGGCAGAAGAATTACATCGAAAAAATCGAGATTCGCGGCAACACCAAAACGAAGGATCGGGTCATTCGCCGCGAGCTGGCGGTATCGCCGGGCGAAACCTTCGACATGGTTCGGGTGAAGTTAAGCCAGCATCGGCTGGAAAATCTGCAGTACTTCGAAAAGGTCGATGCCAAGCCCGAGGCGACGGATATTCCGAACCGGAAGAACCTCGTGATCGGTGTCGACGAAAAAAACACGGGCAACATGACGATGGGCGCCGGCTTCAGCTCGGTGGATTCCGTGGTGGGGTTCGTGGAGGTCAGCCAGGGTAACTTCGATTTGATGAATCCGCCGAATTTCACGGGCGCCGGGCAGAAATTCCGCCTGCGCGTGCAACTCGGCACACTGCGGCAGGATTACGAAGCGTCGTTCACCGAACCGTGGTTCCTCGGGCGGAAACTTCGCCTGGACGTGGATGTATACCGGCATGATTTGAACTTCCAAAGTATCGAGAACCTTTACGACGAAGTGCAGACCGGCGGACGGGTCGGGCTGACGCGGGCGTTGGGCAGTGATTTTCTGATTGGCGGCGTTGGTTACACACTGCAACAGGAGGGCATTTTGTTTAATGGCCGCACTGTCAGGACCAATGGCGTTGGCGGGGTGCAGATTCCCGGCCAATTGAAGGTCCCGCTCACGCTGCTGGAGCAGAAAGGCTACACGCTGCTTTCCAAACTGGATTTTTCACTCGCGTACGACACGCGTAACAGCGTCACCTTGCCGAACAAGGGACAACGCACCGAAGCGACCGCAATTCTTGCGGGGCCGTTCCCCGGGGATAAGGATTACTACAAATTGGAATTGAAGAGCGCCTGGTATTTCAAAGGCTTTTTCCCCGGCCACGTGCTGGAGTTGTTGGGCGAGACCGGCGTGGCGGACTCGTACGGGTCGACGGGCGACGTGCCGTTTTACGACCGCTATTACCTGGGCGGACTATATTCGTTGCGCGGCTTCCGTTATCGCAGCGTCAGCCCGCGCGAACTCCCGACGTCTACCAGTTCGAAAGAGCCGATTGGCGGCGACACGTACTGGTTCGGTTCGGCTGAATACAGCGTGCCGATTATCCAAAGTGATAAAGAGCGTGGAGTCGGCTTGCGTTTTGCGGTGTTCTACGACATCGGCGATGTGATGCTCGATCCATATTCGTATAATTTCTCAAAATACTTGGACAACTGGGGCCTCGGCCTTCGCCTGAACCTGCCCATCGGGCCGTTGCGGCTGGATTACGGTATTCCGATCCACCATGACCGGTTTAATAGTAGTTCCGGGCAATTCCAATTTGGCGTCGGTTATACGCGCCAGTTTTAATTATGAAGTCTTTCGTGAAATTTTTTTTGGCGCGGCGCATTTCTCTGGCGATGGCATTGGCGGCTTGTGTTGCGGTGGGAGCGCGCGGTTCGGAAATCAAGACATCGCGCCCGGCGAGTTTCGCTTCGTTCGCGAACGCACCGCTTTGCTTTGAAGCGAATGCCGGCCAGGCCGGCGATAGCGGACAATTTATCGCGCGCGGGGCAGGTTGCGGCGTGCGCCTTGCGCCAACCGAGGCGGAAATTATTCTCAACGCAGGTGAGGATCAAAGCGCGGCCCGCTCCGTACGCCTCCAACTGGTGGGCGCGGATCCCGCATCGACGATGACCGGCTGCGACCAAATGCCGGCGCGGGCGAATTATCTCATTGGCAACGAACCGGCCAAATGGCACATGGGCCTCCCGCTATTTTCCCGGGTGCAGGTGAACGACGTGTATCCCGGCGTGCGCGTGGTTTATTATGGCAACCAATCCGCGCAATTGGAATATGACTTTGTGCTTCAACCCGGCGCGCTGCCCGGGCAAATCCGTTTTCACATCGATGGCGCGGACCATGTTGAGGTGGACGCAGCGGGAAACCTCGCGTTGAAAATTGGCGGCGAGGAAATCCGGCAGCACAAGCCGGTCGCTTACCAGGAAAGCGGCGGCGCGCGGCGGGAAGTCGCGGCGAGCTATCATTTGAATGCGGACGGCACCATCGGATTTGCGTTGGCGAAGTATGATCGCAACCTGCCCCTGGTCATCGACCCGGTTTTGGATTTCCTCACTTATATGGGCGGCAGGAAGCTGGACATCGGCTGGGCGATCGCGCTGGATGGCGACCAGAATGTTTATGTCGCGGGTGAAACATTATCAACGGGTTTGCTGACGACCAACGCCATTCTTTTTGGCAACACGAACTTCATGAAGTTCCGGGGTGGTAACAATGCCTTTGGGGATGCCTTCGTGGCGAAGTACGACACTACGGGCGCGCTGCAATTCCTCACGTATCTCGGCGGCAAGACCGACGACGGAGCGCTGGACATTACCTATGATTCGGTAAATAACGCGGTGTGGGTCACGGGCTTTACCGACTCCACGAATTTTCCACTGGTGAACCCGATTCGTGACCATTTTTTGGGAGCAAACAAAAACCCGAAACGGATATTTCCGGTGGATGCGTTTATCGTGAAACTGGATCCGAGTGGCACGAACCTGCTGTTTTCCACTTACTTCGGAGGCGAAAATATCGACGAAGGCCTGGGGATCGCGGTGGATGGCAACGGCTTTGTTTACGTGACCGGCCTCACGAGTTCGACGAACCTGCCGGGCATTCAACCGAACGCGTTTCAGGCTATTGCGGGCGGCCGATTTGACGCCTTCGTCACCAAACTGACGAACACCGCGCCCAATATTTACACCAATGCCTACACGACATTTTTCGGCGGCACCAACGTGGATTACGGCTTGAGCATCGCGGCGGATTCCAAACAGGACGCATGGATTACGGGCATCACTTATTCGACAAACTTTTTCACCACGAACGCGATTCAACTGACATGGGGGTTCTTCCCCGATGGGCATACGTTCACCAACTTGAACTTCGTGACTGATTTAAAGAAACACAATGTTGCGTCTCGCAGCGACGCGTTTGTGGCGGAAATAAGTCCGGACGGATCAACCGTGCCGTTCTCGACTCTCCTCGGCGGCACCAACGACGACGTGGGCGAGAGCATCACTATCGACAGCTCGGATAATGTCTATGTGGCCGGCTACACGTTATCGCGCGATTTTCCGACGAACGTGATCACGGCCGCGACGACAAATACGATAACGGTCGTGACCACAAATTCGGAGACGATGGCGCTTGAGACCAACTCCTACGGGCCGGCGGATTATATTTTTCCGAACATCTCGACCAATTTTGCATCGCATGTTTTCGTGACGGAACTCACGAACAGCACGCCCGCGTATGCGCTCGCTTTCTCGACGCAATTTGGCGGCAGCTTCGCCGACCAGGGCCTGGGAATTGCCGTGGATGGCAACGGATTGATTTACGTCACGGGCTCGATCGGCTC